>CABSBK010000045.1 GCA_902475865.1 uncultured Collinsella sp. | reverse complement strand
ATCAGGAGCCCGAAATCAAAGAGATGGTAAAAGCCGCTTGGGGCACATGTGGTTCCATATGCCCCAAGCGGCTATTTCGATTGCTTATGTCACAAAGAAACCTAGGTGACCTGTTTACACGCGCTAGCGTGCCGGGTCAATTGCCACCTTGCCGCTCTCCAGCACGTGAACGCGACCGTCGGCGAGCATTTGCACGACCTCGGGATACAGCACATGCTCGATCGCGTGGATGTGCTCCTCGAGCGTGTCGACGTCCCAGCCCTCCTCAACAGCCAGCGCACGCTGGGCGATGATGGGGCCGTTGTCGTAAATCTCGTTGGCAAAGTGCACGGTCACGCCGGTCACCTTGACGCCGCGCGCAAACGCATCGTCGATCGCATGGGCACCGGTAAAGCTCGGCAGCAGCGCCGGATGCAGGTTGACCACGCGATTGGGGAACGCCGCCAGCAGCGGCGTGTGCACCATGCGCATGTAACCGGCCATCACCACGTACTCGCAGCCGCGCTCGAGCAGCTCATGCGCGATGATCTCGTCAGCCGCGATGGGGTCGGCATAGACATCCTTGGACAGCGTGAGTGTCTGGATGCCCGCACGCTCGGCGCGCTGCAAGCCCTTGGCCGAAGGACGGCTCGACACCACAAGTTCAATCGAGGCGTTGAGCTTGCCGGCGGCGATCAGGTCGATCAGCGCCTGCAGGTTGGTACCCGAACCGCTGATAAGCACGCCAATCTTAAGCGGCTCGGCCGTATCGGTGCCGGTCGGACGGGTGTAGGGCACAAAGCCCAGGCCCTCGGCAGCAGCCATCTGCTCGTTAGCGCTCATCGGAGTACACGACCTTACCGGAACCCTCGACGCACTCGCCCACGCGGAACGGCTTCTCGCCCAGCGCGACCAGGGCCTCGGTAACCGCGGCCTCGTCCTCGGGGGCAACGATCAGGCACAGGCCGACGCCCATGTTGAAGGTCTTGCATGCCTCGTTGGGCGCGAGCTCGGCCTGACGCGACACATAGGTGATGACGGGCGGAACGTCCCAGCCCATCTCGGCGCCGTTGCGGGTAACCACGGCATCGACGTCGTCGGCGAGCGCGCGGTTGAGGTTCTCGGTAATACCGCCGCCGGTGATATGGGCAATGGCATGAACGTTGGCGCCACCGTGGAGCAGCTCAAGAATCGGCTTCACATAAATGCGCGTGGGAGCCAGCAGGGCGTCGGCCAGCGAAGCACCGCCGAGCTCCTCGAGCGGACGGCTCAGCTCCTCGGCCTTAGCGGCAGCCTCGGGCGTGCCCGGCTTGATACCGTCGACACCGATGACCTTGCGAACGAGTGAGTAGCCGTTGGAGTGCACGCCGGTGGAGGGTAGACCCAGGATCACATCGCCGGGGCGAACGTTCGCGGGGTCGAGCATCTTGGGACGGTCGACGACGCCCACGGTAAAGCCAGCGAGGTCGTAATCGGCGGGGGCCATGACGCCCGGGTGCTCGGCCATCTCGCCGCCCACGAGCGCGCAGCCCGCGAGCTTGCAGCCGTCGGCCACGCCCTTGATGATCTTTGCCATGTGCTCGGCCTCGATGTGACCGATGGCAACGTAATCCAGGAAGAACAGCGGCTCGGCGCCCGAAGCCAAAATGTCATTGACGCACATGGCGACCAGGTCCTGGCCCACCGTCTCGTGACGGTCCATGATCTGGGCGAGCACGAGCTTGGTGCCCACGCCGTCGGTGCCGCTGATCAGGATCGGGTCTTCCATATCCTTGAGCGCGGCGGCCGAGAACAGGCCACCAAAGCCACCGATGCCGCCGATAACCTCGGGGCGGTTGGTGTCCTTGACCATCTGCTTAATAGCGTCGACGGCGCGGCCGCCCTCGGCGGTATCGACGCCGGCGTCCTCGTACGTCCCATGCTTGCTGTCGCTCATCTGAGCCTTCCTCTCCCACTACCGTGGCGCCGCGCGGGCGCCAAACGGTGCTCATAGTTGCGTTCATTTCGGCGCGCACCATAACAGCACGCGCCGTCATATCAACAAAACAGCAGGTAAAACCTACCAAAATAAACCTGTCCCCACATGGCAGGTTTTAGGCCTCGCCGTGCTCCTCTTCCCAGCTGCGGTCGTCGTATTTCTCGACCACGGCGTCGTCGTCAAAGTGCAGCGGCTTATCCAGGTTACGGGGCTTAAAGCCCTCCATAAACTTGTCGCGGCCAAAGCTCTCGGGAATCGCCACGGGATAACGGCCGGTAAAGCACGCATCGCAGTAGCCGCCCTTGGGCATGACCTTCAGCAGGCCCTCAACCGAAAGGAAGGCCAGCGAATCGGCGCCGATATACTCGCAGATCTCGTCGACCGTCTTGTTGGCGCTGATAAGCTGCGACTGCACGTCGGTATCGATACCGTAGAAGCACGGCCAGATGACCTCGGGCGAGTTGATGCGGATGTGAATCTCCTTGGCGCCGGCGTTGCGCAGCATCTTGACGAGCTGCACCATGGTGGTACCGCGCACGATGGAATCGTCGATGACGACCAGGCGCTTGCCCTCGATGTTGTCACGCAGCGGGTTGAGCTTCATGCGCACGCCCATGGCGCGCAGCTCTTGCGTGGGCTCGATAAACGTACGGCCCACATAGCGATTCTTGATGAGGCCCTCGCCAAAGGGAATGCCGCTCTCGTGCGAATAGCCCTCCGCAGGCGGCAGGCCGGAGTCGGGCACGCCGATGACCAGGTCGGCCTCGACGGGCTCCTCGTGTGCCAGCTGACGACCCATGTCGTAACGGCAGGCGTAGACGCTCTTGCCGTTCATGATGGAGTCGGGGCGGGCAAAGTAGACCTGCTCAAAGATGCAGTTTGCGGGCTCTTCGGCTGCAGGCACGCCCTGCTCGGACACCAGGCCCTCGGCGCTGATGCGCAAGATCTCGCCGGGGCGGACGTCGCGGACGTACTCGGCGCCCACGATATCGAGTGCGCACGTCTCGGAGGCAACGACCCAGCCGCCAGCGTGCGTAACATGGACGGCCGAGTCGACCGTCGAGGCATCGTCTTGCGAGGGCAGCTGCGAAACAGAAGCGGCGTCGGCCTGGTCCAGGCCCTCGTCCACGAGCTTGCCCAGCACCATCGGACGAATGCCATGTGGATCGCGGAAGGCGTAGAGCGCCTGTTCGTTGATGAGTGTCATGGCGTAGCCGCCGCGCACGAGCTCCATGGTCTTGCGAATGCCCTCGCGCAGATGGCCCGTACGCTGGGTAAAGTAGCCGATAAGCTTGGTCGCGACCTCGGAATCCGAATTGGAGAGGAACGGCACGCCCAGCTCGATCAGCTGACGGCGCAGCTCGTCGGTGTTGACCAGAGTGCCGTTGTGAGCAAGCGCGATGATGACGCTATTGATGGTAGAGAGGTGCGGCTGCGAGGCTTCCCAGCTCTTGGCGCCGGCGGTGCCATAGCGCACGTGGCCCACGGCCAGCTGGCCGGAGAGCGTCGACAGGTCAGCGTTGGAGAACACGCGATCGAGCAGTCCCAGGTCTTTACGAACCATAACCGTGCCGCCATCGCCCACGGCGATTCCCGCCGATTCCTGGCCGCGATGCTGCAGCGCGCGCAGACCAAAGTACGTCAGTCGAGCCACATCGCGATCGGGTGCCCACACACCAAAAATGCCGCATTCCTCATGCAGCTGGTCGGAGTCCGGATCATACGTCGACATGGTCGTCACCTGTCCCGCGGCACGCTCGGCCGCGCGGATGGTTTCTTGAGACATGGTATCCCCTCAGAGCCTCGTTATTTGGCGTTACCTGCCCTATTATACGCACGGCAAGACAAGCACTCCCGCGCATGAGCAGCGCTTTTTAAAAGCCCACCGAGCTTATAATCCGTTTTGCAGCCAAACATTTTATTGGGAAACCTATGCTCGAGACCAACGATCCCGTATGCCTCCGTCGCGGCGCGTCTCGTCCACCGTTAGGGCCTACATTGCTGCAATTGGGCCATTCGTCCTGTCTTTTAGCAGGTCGGCGGCGTATCCTTGTAACCTACAACAAAGCGAGAAAGGTTCTGTATGGATCGAAACGAACTCGACCCCAGCGTCCCCAGCGCCACGGAGGTCAAGAAGATCCCCCTCATCATTAAGGTGTATGCCGTCCTGTGCATCCTGTCCGGTGTTGGTACGCTCCCGTCGGTCGGCGCCTTTATGTGGCAGGTCATCACCGCACTCATCAACGGCAACGCCGCCGCCAAGCTCGGCGACAACACGCTCGTCGCGATCGGCCTTATCGTCGCCGGCATCATGCTCTCGGCGGCGAGCGCGGTCATCTTAATCATCTTCGGCCTAGACCTCATCAAGAACCAGCGCCGCAACGCCGCGCGCCTGTCCTATATCCTTATCGCATTTACCGTCGTTGAGCTTTTGGTCGACGTGATGCTCCAGGGTATCGGGCCGTTCTTGTTGCGCCCCGCCATCCAGCTCGGCATCCTCATTGCGCTGTCGGCCACCGTCGACCCCACGCTACGCCAGGAGCGCGAACTGCAGCGCCGTCTGCAAGAGATGCTCGACCGCGATGCCGCCGCCGAGGGGATGCTCGGCCGCGACGAAACCGGCGAGGGCTACATCAAGCTCAACTACTTCAACCTGTTCTGGGTATTCTTCGTCTGCAGCGTGTTAGGTCTCATTCTCGAGGAAGTCTGGCATATGGTCGTCGTCGATCCCGGCGTCTATCAGGACCGGGCCGGTATGCTATTTGGCCCCTTTAGCCCCATCTACGGATTTGGCGCGGTGCTCATGACCATGGCGCTCAACCGCTTCTATAAAAAGAATCCTCTGATCATTTTCCTGGTAAGTGCCCTGATCGGCGGCGCTTTCGAGGTGTTTGTAGGCTGGTTTATGCAGACCTCATTTGGCGTGGTCTCGTGGAGCTACTCGCACATGAAGCTGTTCGGCATGCCCGACCCACTCGCCGTCCTTACGGGCGGACGCACCTGCACGGGCTTTGCCTGCCTGTGGGGCCTGGGTGGCCTTATCTGGATCAAGTTGCTGCTGCCGAGGCTGCTCAAGCTCATCAACATGATTCCGTGGAAGAGCCGCTACTCGGCTACCGTCATCTTTACCGTCATTATGCTGGTCGACGGCGTCATGACGCTGCAGTCGCTCGACTACTGGTACCAGCGCGTCAACGGCACGGAGCCGGATATTCCCGTCGCGCAGTTCTACGGCAAGTATTTCGATAATGAATACATGGAAAATCGCTTCCAGAGCATGACCATGAGCCCCAAGGACGCCACACGCGTATAGCGCTGGCGCTGCTGCAAGTCGGTTCCAACGGACAAGTAAGCCCGCTGGCAGTTCAATCTAACTGCCAGCGGGCTCTTGCTACAGATGGGCTCGAATCGATCGCAAAGCCCTATGCCTCGCGCTCTACCTCGTTCACGCATTCATTCTTGATGGTGCCGACAAGCGACTGCAGGGCATCGACCACGTGCGGACGAATGTCTCCGCCAATGAGCACGAGCATGATATCGTCGCCCACGGAAAGCTCGCCGCTCGCCAGCCACACGCGCACATAGCCGATGCCGGGCATCGCGCGCGTGGCTTCGATGGCAGACCGCACCTTTTCGGCGTCGTAGTCAAAGACCATGCCGCCCACCTTGTGGCCCGGCGCCACGCCACCGGTCTCAACTCCGCGCACCTCGGCCTTGGGCGTCGCACGCACCACACCGTTATGCGTCAGATACATACCGCACGCAGGCGCCGACGAATCGGCTTTGGCCTCGCGCAGCCAAGCATCAATCGAAGGCATCGTTTTGCCATTCTCGAGCATCATTTCCTCCTTTTACCGTCATCGAGCAGCTCATTTGGGACGGGGCTCTTTTAGCTACTCTTAACAATCTATTCCTCGACCGGCGTGAGCACCATGACGGCGCGCGTATTGCTAAATGACAGTGAGCGACAGGTCACGAGCGTCACGACCTTGGTTGCCGAAGCAGCGCGATCGCCTGCATCACTCGCCACTGCCGAAGCACCGTCGAGCATCTCGGACAGGTAGTTCTTGAGCCCGTCGTCACCCTCAAAATTAGGCGTGCGCGCCTTGACATACGTATCCTCGACGACCTTGGTCGCCAGCGGTCGCAGCTTATACGTTGCATCGCGCGTGATGTAATATACGTACTCGATGCTATCGAATGTCGCTTGGTCGGTGGTCTCCGAAATCACGTTGAACATCGACCCGTCATTCATGTGGTGGCCGTAGATCGTGGTCTGCTGGTCAACCATTCCCGGCGCGGTGTCATCGCTATCCAGGAAAATGGCCCCGGACGCATTGGCCGTACCGTCGAACAGCGTGTTGAGGTATTTGGAGTTGTTATTGGTCTGCACCACGGGATAGTTGATGTTGGTTCCCGGCGCGTAAATCCAACCCACAACCTCGGGATTTGTCTGGGCAAGTGCATCGAAGTCGATAATCGGCACGCCGCTGGCGTCCTTATCGCTTACATATTGCTTCTCGATTTTCTGGTACGAATCGCTTGCCTGCTTATAGCCAATCTGAGCATTGATAAAGATGGCAGCGGCGGCAACAATCAGGCCGGTGCCGATGATGATGAGCAGGAGGGCGATGGTGGAGCGGCGTTTCTTGCGCGGCGGCTCGGTGTAGCTGGACGGAGCGCCGCGCGGTTGCCTCGTCGTCCGGGTCCGCTTCTTTGCCGTGCCATATGACGAGGGGCGATACGCAGCCGGCGTATCCTGACGGCGATGGGACGTCGGCGTTACGGGGCGCGGCGCACGAGCCTGTTGAGGAGAGGATGCCCGACCCTGCTGCATGGAGCGGGCCGATCCCGCCTTGGATGGATCGGGGATCTGAGAAGCCGAGAAACGTTTTCCCTGATAGTCGGACATGACTCTCCCTATGATTGCAGCGGAATGGCAAGCCACTTAGGCGTCGGCCATCTCCTGCTTCATTTTCTCGATAACCTTGCGGTACTCGGGGTCGCAAGCACCCAGAATCTGCGTGGCATAGATGGCGGCGTTCTTGGCGCCGTTGATGGCAACGCAGGCCACGGGCACGCCCGAAGGCATCTGCACCATCGACAGCAGCGAGTCCATACCGCCCAGGTCACTTGTCTTCATAGGCACGCCGATAACCGGCAGCGGCGTAAAGGCAGCCACGACACCACCCAGGTGAGCGGCCTTGCCGGCGGCAGCGATAATTACTTTGATACCGCGATCGGCAGCAGTCGAGGCCCACTCGTGGACCTTCGCCGGCGTGCGGTGTGCGCTCGCAATGACGAGCTCATAGGGCACACCAAGCGCCTCGAGCTCGGCGGTGCAGCCTTCCATAACGCCCAGATCGGACTTAGAGCCCATGATGATCCCGACAACCGGCTTTTGATCTGCCATAAACAAAGACCTCCTGTTGAGAGCGGCGACGCGGCGGATCCGCGACCCTTAACTACTGAGAGTAGTATAGCTGCTCCCGTCCCTGCGGTCCCCGGGTGCCCCGCGGCGGGCTGGGTTTTTATCTTCGCTCCCCTTGCTTCGCAAAGTCGCTCAGATAATAAACCCAGCCCGCCGCGGGGCACCCGGGGACCT
>CABSBK010000044.1 GCA_902475865.1 uncultured Collinsella sp. | reverse complement strand
CGTGTTACAGATTGAGATATTCGGAACCGTCTCTCAAAAACATCTCAATCTGTAACAGTTAGTCGTCGAAATTGGGTCTTCCTGTTACAGATTGAGATGTTTGAAGCGGTGAGCTTACAGGCCGAACCTGGGGCCCTTGTTGTCGCCCTTGAGCTCGGCGGCACCCACTCGCGGGTCGCGCGTTACGCGATTGTTTCGAAACGGGCGGGAAACACAACGGGCCGGCGATGCTCCTAGTATGCCTAGTCAACTGACTGTCTAACACCTAGGGGAGGATCGCGATGCAGGCAAATTCCGCTCAGCAGCAGGGCCTTTATCGCCCCGAATTCGACCACGATGCATGTGGCATCGGCGCGCTTGCCGATATCAACGGTGAGCGCCATCACCAGATTCTGGACGATGCGCTGTCCATTCTGGTCAACTTGGAGCACCGCGGCGGTACCGGACTCGAGAAGAACACCGGCGACGGCGCTGGCATCCTGTTCCAGGTTCCGCATCACTTTTTTCGTAAAGAGGCTCAAAAGTGCGGTCAGATTCTGCCGGCAGAGGGCGACTATGGCGTGGCCATGCTGTTCTTCCCGCAGGACGACAAGGGCGTAGAGGATGCCCGTCGCGTGTTTGAGGAGGGCTGCGCCGAGGCCGGCGTGCCGCTGCTCTTTTGGCGCGAGGTGCCGGTCGACCCGCACGACCTGGGTGAGACGGCCCGCGCCTGCATGCCTACTATCCTGCAGGCCTTCCTGGGCCGTCCGGACGACACGCCCGCCGGCGATGCCTTTGAGCGTCGCCTGTACGTGTGCCGCCGCACCATCGAGAAGAAGGCCGACGCCGAGTTTGCCCTGCGCGACAAGATCTTCTACGTGTGCTCCATGAGCTCTCGCACCATCGTGTACAAAGGCATGCTGGTCGCCACGCAGATGCGCCGCTTTTTCATCGACCTCAACGACGCCGCCGTCAAGACGGCCGTGGCGCTTGTCCATTCGCGCTACTCCACCAATACCACGCCCAGCTGGGAGCGCGCGCACCCCAACCGCTTTATCATCCACAACGGCGAGATCAACACCCTCAAGGGCAACGTCAACTGGATTCGCGCCCGCGAACCCAACCTGTACAGCCCCGTGCTGCAGCACGATCTTGAGCGCGTGATGCCCATCATCAACCGTGAGGGTTCCGACTCCGCGATTCTGGACAACGTGCTCGAGTTCCTGGTTATGAACGGTCGCCCGCTCACGCGCGCTGCATCCATGCTGCTGCCCGAGCCGTGGGACCACAACGACAGCCTGAGCGAGGAGCGCCGCGCCTACGACGCATACCAGTCCATGCTCATGGAGCCGTGGGATGGCCCGGCGGCCATCGCCTTTACCGACGGCCGCACGCTGGGTGCCGCCCTCGACCGTAACGGCCTGCGTCCCGCCCGCTACTATGTGACGCGCGACGGTCGCTTTATGCTGGCAAGCGAGGTGGGCACCATCGAGGTGAGCCCCGAGAACATCCTGACGAGCGGCTGTCTGGGACCGGGCCAGATGCTCGAGGTCGATTTTGCCCGCGGCCGCGTGATCTACAACGACGAGCTGCGCGCCCGCTATGCCAAGGAAAAACCCTACCGTGATTGGATTGCCGAGGAGACGCTGACCGTCGACGCGCTCGATGAGCCCGTTGCGGCAGCGCCCGCCGAGGACGCCGAGGTGCCCGCCGCCGTGCGCATGGCCAAGCTCGGCTACCACTGGGATGACGTCGACGAGGTCGTGCGTCCCATGGCCCAGCAGGGCAAGGCCCCGCTCGCCTCGATGGGCATCGACGCGCCGCTGGCTTGCCTGTCCAAGAAGACGCGCTCGTTCTTCGATTACTTCTATCAGCTGTTCGCTCAGGTCACGAACCCGCCGATCGATGCCCTGCGCGAGCACATGGTGACTTCGACCACGCTCTACCTGGGCAACCACGGCAACCTGCTCGAGGACTCCCGCACGGCCTGCCAGTTGGTGCGCCTGGAGCGTCCGTTGCTCAACGAGGAGGAGTTTGACCGCATCTGCGCCATCGACCGCGTGGGCTTTAAGACCCGTCGCTTCCGTGCCGTCTACCGTCGCGATGCCGGCGAGGGCGCGCTGCAGACTGCGCTTAAGCAGCTTGCAGAGGATGTTGAGGCTGCGGTCCGCGACGGCGTGAACATCGTGGTGTTGAGCGATCGTGCCGCTGCGGGCGAGGTGCCCGTGCCGTCGCTGCTTGCCGTGGGCTGCGTGCACAATCACCTGATTCGCGCCGGCGTGCGCACCTTTGCCGATATCGTGGTGGAGTGCGGCGACGCCGTGTCCCCGCACGACTTTGCGGCATTGGTGGGCTACTCCGCGAGCGGCATCTATCCGTACAACGCGCATGCGTGCATCCGCGATCTGGCGGCACGCGGCGATTTGGATGTGACGGCCGAGCAGGGCATCGCCAACTACAACAAGGCCGCGACGGCGGGCATCGTCTCCATCATGTCCAAGATGGGCATCTCCACGGTGCAGAGTTACCATTCGGCGCAAATCTTCGAGGCCGTGGGCTTTACGCCGGAGTTCGTCAACGCGTACTTCGCCGGCACGGTGAGCCGTGTGGGCGGTATGGGTGTCGAGGACGTCGAGCGCGAGCAAAATGAGCGCTACGACGCCGCGCTCGCCATCCTTAAGAGCCCGGCTCCCGATCAGCTGCCCACACTGGGCCTGACCAAGTGGCGCCCGCTCGGTGGCGAGGATCACCTGATCGACCCCCAGACCGTCTACCTGCTGCAGACCGCCTGCCGCGAGGACAGCTACGACACCTTTAAGGAGTACAGCGCCCGCCTGCATCGCACCGGCCGCGCCGTGCGCCTGCGCGACCTGTTGGACTTTGATGCCGGCGGCCGCACCCCGGTGGCGCTCGACGAGGTCGAGCCCGCGCTCAACATCGTCCGCCGCTTTAACACCGGCGCCATGTCGTACGGTTCCATCAGCAAAGAGGCACACGAGTGCATGGCCATCGCCATGAACCGCCTGCACGGCCGTTCCAACTCGGGCGAGGGCGGCGAGGATCCGCGCCGCGAGACCCCGCTGGCCAACGGTGACTCCAAGAATTCCGCCATCAAACAGGTGGCAAGCGCGCGCTTTGGCGTGACGAGCCGCTACCTGTGCAGCGCCTTCGAGATTCAGATCAAGATGGCCCAGGGCGCCAAGCCCGGCGAGGGCGGCCACCTGCCCGGCAAGAAGGTCTATCCCTGGATCGCCGAGGTCCGTCAGTCCACGCCCGGCATCGGCCTGATCTCGCCTCCGCCGCACCACGACATCTACTCCATCGAGGACCTGGCAGAGCTGATCTTTGACCTTAAGAACGCCAACCCCGGCGCGCGCGTGTCGGTCAAGCTGGTCAGCGAGGCCGGCGTCGGCACCATCGCTACCGGTGTGGCCAAGGGCGCGGCCGACAAGATTTTGATCAGCGGCCATAACGGCGGCTCGGGTGCCGCGGCGCGCGATTCCATCTGGCATGCGGGCCTGCCGCTGGAGCTTGGCCTTGCCGAGGCCCAGCAGACGCTGCTGCAAAACGGCCTGCGCTCGCGCGTGGTGCTCGAGGCCGACGGCAAGCTCATGGACGGCACCGATGTCGCCGTCGCCTGCCTGCTGGGCGCCGAGGAGTTTGGCTTTGCGACCATGCCGCTCATCTCCATGGGCTGCCTCATGCAGCGCGACTGCCAGCAGGATACCTGCCCGGCCGGCATCGCCACGCAAAACTGCCGCCTGCGTCGCGGCTTCCGCGGCAAGCCCGAGCACGTTGAGCGCTTTATGCTCTTTGTTGCCGAGCAGTTGCGCGAGGTCATGGCGAGCCTGGGCTTCCGCACCATCGATGAGATGGTCGGCCATCCCGAGTGCTTGCGCCAAATCGAGGTCCCGGGCAACCGCAAGGCAAACCTGCTCGATCTGTCGCCCGTGCTGGCGAGCGCGACCTGCGAGTTCGGTGCCCATATCCCGGGTGCCGACGGTCGCCACTTCCTGCCGCAGATGGCCGCGGACAGCGAGCTCGACAAGACGCTCGACTCCACGTTGTTTGTGCCCTATACGGCCGATGCCCGTGCGCACCTGCGTCCGATTCGCTTCCGCGCCGATATCGCCAACGTCAACCGCTGCGTGGGCACCATCCTGGGCAACGCGGTGACCAAGGCGCATCCCGAGGGCCTGCCCGCCGGCTCCATCACCATCGATTGCGATGGTTCGGCCGGTCAGAGCTTTGGTGCCTTCCTGCCGCGCGGCATTACGCTCAACGTGTGCGGCGACGCCAACGATTACTTTGGCAAGGGCCTTTCGGGCGGCGAGGTGTCGGTACGCCCCAATCCGCATGCGACCTACAAGTTCGACGAGAACATTATCGTGGGCAACGTGGCGTTCTTTGGTGCTACGAGCGGCCGCGGATTCATTAACGGTCTTGCAGGCCAGCGCTTTGCCGTACGCAACTCCGGTGCCACCGTGGTGGTCGAGGGCTGCGGCAACCATGGCTGTGAGTACATGACGGGCGGCCTGGCACTCATCCTGGGCGAGGTCGGGCAGAATTTTGCCGCCGGCATGACGGGCGGCGTGGCCTATGTCTTTGACCAATACGGCACGCTCGACGCCCGCGTAAACCACGAGAGCGTTGAGCTCAAGGCTCCGACGGCCGACGAACTGGCGCAGATCCGCGCGCTCATCCAGGAGCACGTGGACGTGACGCAGAGCCCGCGCGGCATTAAGCTGCTCTACAGCTTCGACTCGATGAGCAAGCACTTTGTGAAGGTCATTCCGACCGAGTACGAGCGCGTGCTGGCGATTGTCGCTGCGGCCGAGGCTGTGGGCAAGACGCATGCGCAGGCCGAGGAGTTGGCGTTTGACATCGTGACCGGTCGCGCGAGCGCTGCGGATGTCGCTCGCTTTGATGTCGCGGACGGTGCGGCTGGCGCTGCGCCCGTGGCCGCTACCGGTTCTGTTGCTTCGACCAAGAAGGAGGCGTAAGTGCCATGGGTAAGCCCGGTGCTTTTCTTGATATCGATCGCGTGACCCACGAGCTTCGTCCTGTGGAGGAGCGCAGCCATGATTTTGATCCGCTGTACGTGGAGCTCGATGACGACGCACGTCGCGCCCAGGCGAGCCGCTGCATGATGTGCGGCGTGGCGTTTTGCCAGATGGGTGCGAGCTTTGGCAAGGCACGCCCGAGCGGCTGCCCGCTGCACAACCTGATTCCCGAGTGGAATGAGCTGGTGTACCGCGGCCGCTGGGACGAGGCTGCCGAGCGCCTGTCGCTCACCTCGCCCATGCCCGAGTTCACGAGTCGCGTGTGCCCGGCACTGTGCGAGGCAGCGTGCAACCTGGGTTCGGTCGATGGCCAGCCCACGACGATCCACGATAACGAGCGTGCAATCAGCGACCACGAGTGGGCAAATGGCGGTCCGCGTCGCTTTGAGCCGGCGGGGGAGGGCGCACCCACGGTTGCCGTGGTGGGCTCCGGTCCTGCTGGTCTGGTGGCAGCATGGGAGCTTGCGCGTCGCGGTGCCCGCGTGACGGTGTTTGAGCGTGACGACCGCCCGGGCGGCCTGCTCATGTACGGCATTCCCAACATGAAGCTCGAGAAGTCCGTGGTCGAGCGTCGCGTGGCGCTCATGCGTGAGTTGGGCATTGTGTTTGAGCTGAGCGCCGATGTGACGGACCCTGCGGTGGCAGCCAAGCTCGATGGTTTTGACGCTGTCGTGGTGGCTGCTGGTGCCCGTGCCCCGCGCGGGCTTTCGGCTGCGAACATTGACGCTCCCGGTGTGGTGTATGCCGTGGACTATCTGACGGCTTCGACCGTGTCGGTACTCGACGGCGGCGAGCCCGCTATTGACGCGCACGGCCTGGACGTCGTGGTCATTGGCGGCGGCGATACCGGCAACGACTGCGTGGGTACCGCGGTGCGCCAGGGTGCACGCAGCGTGCGCCAGTTTGAGTTCTTGCCGGCGGCGCCCGATAAGCGTACGGCGAGCAACCCCTGGCCGCAGTGGCCCAACGTTAAGAAGACCGACTACGGCCAGCAGGAGGCTATCGCTGCGATGGGTGGCGAGATGCGTGCCTGGGGCGTGGATACCCTCGAGGTGCTGCTGGACAAGAAGGGTGCGGCCGCGGGTTTGCGCGTGGTCGATCTGGACTGGTCGGCCGGCAAGCCGGAGCGCATTGCGGGCTCCGAGCACGAGGTACCGGCGCAGCTGGTGCTCATCGCCTGTGGCTTTACGGGTCCGGAGCACAGCGTGTTCGATGCGGTGAGCGTGCCTGTTGCCACCGCTGGTCGTCCGCTGCCGGTAATGGCTGCCGAGGGGTCGCACCTTGCGGCCCGTGTCGACGGTGTCGGCGCGGATGCCGCACCGGTGTACGTGGCCGGTGACGCCCGCAACGGCAGCTCGCTCGTGGTGAGTGCCATGGCCGATGCCCTGGACTGCGCCGCCGAAGTCGCCGACGCGCTGGCGCTGTAAGGTAGCCATTCAAGAACGTCCCCAACGACTAGTCATTGGGGACGTTCTTTTTTGACTAGTCGTCGGGGACACTCTTGACGTCTGACTGCTCGTTTGCTGACGTGTGAGCTCGCAGTGCTTTGCTGTTTTCGTGATGGCCGCGGCCGATCGGATCAAAATCTCTGTGTATTTGTCTATATCTACCTGCGGTTTCTTTGCGGTGTGCTTATTCGGTCAAGCATTCCGTCAAGTGTTTGGTCAGCATTTGGTTTGCAGTCGTGGCCCCGTTTCGTTCGCGCTGGCCGTGAGCATATGACCTCCTCGTAAGCTCAAATCGAGGCCCATCGATTTGAGGAGGATGCCATGACTGACCAGGCTTGCAATCGAGCGCGTTTGGCCGAAGCCGTCGGCAACGATATTGTCGACATGGCTCATTTTTGGATGCTGCGGAAGTTCCAGTTTTTGGAGCCGGCGCGCGAGCAGTTCGAAATTATTGTCGACCCGTGGCTCAGCTATTGCGAGGAGCCTTCGCAAAGCGAAATCATGGCCTACAACATGGCGTTTACCGATTGGCTGCTGTTTGAGCGCCCCTATTATCATGGCGCGACACTGCTTGAGCTGTATGTGGACGAGCCGCCAGCGTCAATTTCTCCTGCTTCGCTCGGGCGACTTAAGCAGGTGCGTGACACGCAGTATTTCTCGCGCTTTGGCATTTTGGACAAGGAACCCGCGACTGGCATGGTCGTGCTGAAGGACACTTGCACCGACCGTCGGCTTGATGTCTACGACCCACATATCGTGCAAAAGGAGCACTGGAACGATGGCGCGATTGCGGTGCGCATCGCGTGTGTCGACGACGTCTGGCTAACGGCGGGACAGCTCTATCTGTATGACATCGCGCGCCTGAGTGACACAGCGGTCGACGGGCCAGGTGCTGTGCATCCCGAGGACCTAGAGGACGGTTTCGATACCTCGTGTATCAGCTTCTTTCTGAGGCTGGTCCGCGACATCATGGGTGCCCAGGGACGGTATGTGAAGTCGCTCAACATCTACGAACAGGAATGGGAGTAGGGGATGGGCAGTTGTCGCCCGCCTTGCCCTCTGCCTTTTTGTCTCGATCAGTAACGTCTAGAGACCATTTGGACCCGTAGTTGTTACAGATCGAGATGAACAATGCAGACTCGACTGAATGT
>CABSBK010000043.1 GCA_902475865.1 uncultured Collinsella sp. | reverse complement strand
AAGTGCGCGCATTTTACCGAGTATATGGTGCTCGGCATCTTGGCAACGCACGCCTTTGATTTTGAGGGCCGGCGCACCTTTGACGTGCTGCTGCCCACGGCGGTGTTCCTGCTGCTGATTCCCTCGATCGACGAGACGATTCAGCTCTTTGTGCCGGGACGCGCCGGCATGATCACCGATGTGATGATCGACTGCTGTGGAGCGGCAACGGGCGTTGTGCTCCGATATCTCTTACGGTCGCTGATGCGCGCCAAAAAGGCCGCCTAGGACGTATTGTTTGGTCCTAGGCGGCCTTTTTTATTTGAGGGCTTATATGAGGCGTGGTGGCGTCGTTCCATTGGTCGGATTTGCCGGGCGCGCCACGCCCTGTGGGTGCGTCTGCTACTGAAGCGCCTGTGCGCCCAGGGCCAGGCAGCCCATAATGCCCTGCTTGCCCTCGAGGCTGTTGTTGACGATGTAGTTATCGATGTCGTTGACCTCGGGCGTGACGATATAGCCGTTGAGCATCTCGGCACACTTTTTGCGTGCGAGCGGCACGATGGGGGTGTGGTCGGCCACGCCGCCGCCGATGATGATCTTTTGCGGCGCGTAGCACAGCGTGTAGGTCATGAGCGCCTGTGCCAGATAGCCGGCGAGCAGGTCCATGGCCTCCGGGTCATCGGCCATGTCTCCAGCGCTCTTGCCATCCCAGCGCTTTTTAACGCCGGGGCCGGCGATGAGGCCCTCTAGGCAGTTGTCGTGGAAGGGGCAGGCGCTGTGCTCGCCAATGGTGTCGCGCGGGTCGCGCGTGACCAGGATGTGGCCGGCCTCGGGATGCATCATGCCGTGTACGAGCTTACCGCCCGAGAGCACGCCGGCGCCCACGCCGGTGCCGATGGTCAGATACACAACGTCAGTGAGGCCCTGGGCGCAACCAAAGGTGACCTCGCCCAGGCAGGCGACGTTGACGTCGGTGTCGTAGCCGCAGGGGATATTGAGCTCGTTTTGGATAGTGCCCAGCAGGTCAAAGTAGCGCCATGCCGTTTTGGGCGTCTCCAGGATCTTGCCGTATAGGGGCGAGGCAGGGTTGACTGCGGTGGGGCCAAAGGCGCCGATGCCCAGCGCGGCGATGCCCTTGTCGGCAAACCACGCGTTGACGGCCTCGACGGTCTCCTGCGGGGTCGTGGTCGCGATCTGCTCATGCTCCAGGACCGTGCCGTCTGCATAGCCCGTGGCGCAGACCATCTTGGTGCCGCCGGCCTCGAGCGCTCCGATAAGCTGCTGTTCTGCCATAGTATTCCTCTCTCTGGGACGAGTTGCTCCGTGACTAAAGTATAGGGCTCTAAACCATTTAAGAAAGCGCTATAAAAAGAAGAAGCCTCGTAACGTGGCGGGCGGTGCGGGGCTTCTTTGGTTGCTTTAGTTGCCGGGCCGTCCTTACTCGCGCGGCTTGATTTTATCACGTAGCGACTTGAGGTTCTCCAGTGCCGCGTTAAGCGTCTCATCCCGCTTGGCAAAGTGGAAACGAATCAGATGGTTGACGGGCTCGCGGAAGAAGCTCGAGCCGGGCACGGCGCCCACGCCCACCTTGGATGCGAGGTCCTCGCAGAATTCGAGGTCGCTGTCATAGCCAAACTCAGAGATGTCCATCATGACGTAGTAGGCGCCCTGCGGCACGTTATGCTCAAGACCGATGCTATCGAGCCCCTGGCAGAACAAGTCGCGTTTGGCGGTGTAGAGGTCAAGGACCTCATCGTAATAGCTGTCGTCGAAGATTAGGGCAGTGACAACGGCTTCCTGCAGGGGAGCGGCGGCACCCACGGTGAGAAAGTCGTGGACCTTCTTGATGCGCTCGGTGATCTGGGCCGGGGCGATGGTGTAGCCCAGGCGCCAACCGGTGATGGAGTACGTCTTAGACAGCGAGCTGCAGCTGATGGTTCGCTCGAACATGCCGGGCAGCGTGGCCATATAGACGTGCTCGTGGGGCGCGTAGACGATGTGCTCGTATACCTCGTCGGTAATGCAGTAGGCGTCGTACTTTTTGCAGAGGTCGGCGATGAAGGTGAGCTCCTCGCGCGTAAAGACCTTGCCGCAAGGGTTGGAAGGGTTGCACAGGACGATGGCCTTGGGGTCGTTGTCGCGGAAGGCTGCCTCGAGCGTCTCGCGGTCAAAGTCGAATGTGGGCGGGTTGAGCGGCACATAGATGGGCTCGGCACCCGAGAGAATGGTGTCAGCGCCGTAGTTCTCGTAGAACGGCGAGAAGATGACGACCTTGTCTCCGGGGTTCGTAACCGTCATCATGGCGGCCATCATGGCCTCGGTGGAGCCGCAAGTGACCACGATATTCTGGTTGGGGTCGACCGGCATGCCCATAAAGTGCTCCTGTTTGGCGGCGAGCGCCTCGCGCATGGCCTGGGAGCCCCAGGTAATGGAGTACTGGTGGTAGAGCGGCTTGGGGTCGGCGGCGATGGTGCTCAGGCTGTTGAGCAGCTGCGCCGGAGGATCGAAGTCGGGGAAGCCCTGCGACAGGTTGACGGCATCGTACTTATTGGAGATGCGTGTCATGCGGCGGATGACCGAATCGGTAAATGTTGCCGTGCGGTTGGAGAGTTCTTTCATGCCGGTCCTTTCGAGGATTTGCAGTGGGGCAAGTTTACTCCTATGGAACCGGTGGGAATTGCTCGAAACGCGCTCGAAAAACTCTTTTCAAAATTCTTGAAAATTGGGGCTTGCATCGCGTGGCGTTCCTTGCAATAATAGTCGAGCGCGAAGCGCACAGGACACGGTGGGTGTAGCTCAGTTGGCTAGAGCGACGGGTTGTGGTCCCGTAGGTCGAGGGTTCGAGTCCCTTTACCCACCCCAGTTCTTGCTTCGTGTTGATATCGGGTCGTTAGCTCAGTTGGTAGAGCAGGGGACTCTTAATCCCAAGGTCCAGGGTTCGACCCCCTGACGGCCCACCAAAGCATGTTAAAGCGACTGGCTTAGGCTGGTCGCTTTTTTGTTAACCTCACATCGGGTCGAACCCGTCGGGGCGCGGAGCTGAGGAAATGCGTAAGCATTTGCCAGCGCAGCGCGCAAGGCGCGAAGCGCCGCAGCGACCGCCTGCACAGCAGGCTGACCCCCTGACGGCCCACCCAAAGCATGTTAAAGCGACTGGCTCGGGCTGGTCGCTTTTTTGTTGACTAGTGGTAGAAATTGAGATGATGTCATTTGGTTGCCCAACCTTTTATGCGGTGAAAAACCCTCGCATCTATTTTGTTAACGTTATTGATGCGGTCGCGTCGGGCGGGTGCCCACAACATATTGCGCGCAAAAAAATGTCAGCACCAGGGACTATTATCTGAAGAGGGGATGAGAGAAAGGCAACATCATGGATAAGAACAACCTCAACACCCAAGACGGCTAGGGTCTGAACCTCATTCCCGATGGGGGCGACGACGTCAAGGTGTCATTGAAGCGAAAGGTCGCCATCGGCGTGGTCGTTGCGCTCATTGTCGCGGGGCTCGGGCTCGGCAGCGCTTGGGTGACCGGTGCCTCTGCGCTCAAGTCCGAGACCGCCAAGATCGAGGCCAATTCGGACGACGACAAGAAGCAGGTCTCGAAGAAGTCAAGCAAGGACGTGGTGAACGAGGTCACGGATAACGCCTCCAAGGCGCTGGCAGCTGACGAGGAGAAGATCTACCAGAAGAAGGACACCGCGACCGATAGTGCCGTGAAGGCCGAGGACAAGAAGGCTGATGCTGCGAAGCCGTCGACGGGCTCTAACTCCGCACCATCCAAATCTGACTCCAAGCCGTCCTCGGGTTCCGCCGGCAAGCCGTCTCATGAGCACGCATGGCAGATGCGGTCCCCCAACGACCCCGTATACGAGACGCGAACTCGAACTGTGATTGATCAGCCAGCATGGGACGAAACGGTTAGCGCTGGCTACGATGAATTTAGATTCTCTGACGGCTACGTAACCACTTCTCTCACTGATGCTATTAGCCATCAAGATGGAACCGGTTGCTCTTACTCTATTTATATGTCTCAAGTGTCTGTTCACCATGCTGCCGTTACACATGTAGAACAATATCAAGTTCAGACCGGTACCAAGTAGGTTCTCACCGGCTACCGCTGCTCCGGGTGCGGTGCTACATAATAAGGTTAAAGTGGATAGATAGATCGGCTCTTCGGAATCAGGTTTGAATGTGCTCCATGCCATATCGCTCTCTGGCCGATTTTACTTTGCCGTGCTCCTGATAATCCGGCCGGGATACTTCGGGAAGAGGGCATGTCTTTATGGGGGCTTCCGGGCTGTTCGTGCCGACCGGTGCGCTCCTGCACCTGGTTCGAGATGTCTTGCCGTATCTTGCCGGCCTGACGTGTGCCTTCCCTCCCTGTCTCCGTCTGTCCTGTTTAGGAAAGACGGAGACATAACAGTGCGCTATCGCGTTGGGCGCGTGTGATTACAGCAGGGTGGCGCAGGTGCCCTCAGCCATGGCGGGAATAGCGGCAACGCCCTGATCGACCATGCAGTCTACATCGATATCGGTGTAGAACGCGATGTGATTGGTGAGCAGCACGTTGGGGAATTGGCGCAGGTAGGCCATCTTGCGGTTTGCAAGAATGTCGTGCATGCGGTTCTCGTGGTAGATGCCCACCTCGTCCTCGAAGACGTCCATAGCAAGCGCGCCGATTTTTTCAGACTCAATTGCCTCGATGACCGCATCGGTGTCGATGAGCTCGCCGCGCGAGACGTTGACGATGGTCACGTCGTCTCGCATCTTGGCGATGGCGGCGGCATCGATGATGCCGCGGGTGGAGTTCATGAGGGGCACGTGCAGGGTGATGACGTCGGAGTTGGTAACGAGCGTGTCCATGTCGAGGTACTCGAGGTTGTCGCGCTCTGCCAGCTCGGCGTTGGGATAGGGGTCGTAGGCCAGGATTTTGCAGCCAAAGCCGGAGAGTATGTCGATGACGGCGCGACCAATGCGTCCGGTGCCCACCACGCCCACGGTCAGCGTGCGCAGTTCGCGGCCCAGCAGGCCCTCCAGGGAGTAGTCGTTCACTTGCTGGCGCCAAATGGCGGCCTTGCAGCGGCGCAGAGCCATCAGGATAAGCATAACGGTGAACTCGGCAACGCCGTGGGGCGGATAGTTGGTATTGCACACCTTGATACCCAGCTCCTGAGCGCGCTTAACGTCTACGTGGTTGTAGCCAACGCAACGGATGGCGATATAGCGAACGCCCAACTCGTGCACGCGCTCTACCAATGCGCTGGACATCACGGACTTATTGTTGATGACGATTCCCTCGCAGCCTGCAACGGAGTCGATATTGGCTTCGGAGAGGATTTGGGTGTCATAGGAGATAGAGTAGCCCGCCGGAAGATTGTCGACGGCGCGCAGGTAGGCGGCAACCTCGTCGTCGCGCAACTCGAACAGTCTGATATTCATAGCGTTCCTTTCCTGTGTCGGCGTATCATGCGTCGCGTCCGATACCTGTGTGGCCCGTCCGCTACACCCAGGGACAGCGTTTCCGTGGCGCATCCGCAGGCGACACGATAATAGGCGGTTCTATACGCCGCAACATCGCATAAATCAGTACATCCACGATTGCTATTTCACCTACGCGGTGAAATATCTGAATGTGCGCGAAATTGGCAGACCCTATGACGGGGAGTATATTTAAATGTGACCATGATAGGAGGATGCTGTGAGCTTCGATCGAAGCAGGGAAATTGTTCGTATTCTCGAAAGCAGGGCGACCTGGACCACGGCGTCTCAGATCGCTTCGCAGGTTGGATGCTCCTCCCGTACTGTCAAAAGCGACATCACCACGCTGAATTGTACCTATGAGGGTATGATTGTTGCCAGTTCGAAGGGCTATCGTATCGAGGATGTTGCTGCGGCGGCGCAGCTGCTGTCACAGCAGACGACCGAGGTGCCGCAGACGGCCGAGGCACGTAAGCGCTATATTCTGTTTGAATTACTGATGCGTCGCCGCGAGGTGCGGACGGCTGATTTGGCGGAAAGTCTCTATATCTCACTTGCGACGCTTGATAATGAGCTAGTTGCCATCAAGCGCGAATTATCGGGGTACGGTTTGGTGCTGCGTTCTCGCGCGGGCTCGTTGTATATCGAGGGCAGCGCATCGGGCGAGAAGAAGATGGTCAACCAACTGATCTTTGACGAGACGAAGGATTATTATAGCCAAATCGACCTCATCAATCGCTATTTCCCTAATCTCGACCTCACGGAGCTGCAGGAGCGGATCGACGCATGCCTGAAGCTGCGCGGGTTCTACATCAACGGCTATGCTCTATCGAGCCTCATCGTGCATATCGCCATCTTTGTAGAGCGCACGAGCAACGGGTTCGAGTCGGTGCCGACGACGGTCAAAGCGGCCCGTCCCGCCGGCATCGAGATGCGCAAGGGCCTTGACGAGGTGGCGGACGAGATCTGCTCGGCTATCGAGGACCTTTTCTCGGTACACGTGTCCGATGTTGATCGCGAAGCTGTCCGTTTGATGCTGGGCGCGAACTTGATTCATGCGAATCATTTTGAGCCGAGTGACCCGGAGCACCGGCGAGCGCGCGAGCTGTTGAGTACAGTCGTGGATCGCGTACGCGATCAATTTGGACTTAATTTGCTAGATGGCGAATTTGAGCTGCGCTTTTCTTTGCATCTGGCCAATATGCTTTCGCGCGTTCGCTGTGGAATGCTGCTGCGTAACCCGCAGCTCGAGGCCATCAAGAGCAGTCAACCGTTTATTTACGACGTTGCGGTGTTTGTGGCTGATGTCATCGCTACGGAGACCGGCGTTTCTGTCAACGAAGACGAAATTGCCTACATCGTGCTCCACGTGGGGTGTTTGGTGGAGGAGCAGCGCACCAATGCCGATAAGCTGCACGCGCTAGTGGTGTGCACGCGCCACAACGCCTATCGGACCCATATCGACAGTTTCCTCGATGCCCTTGATGCTTGTGTTGTGGTTGAAGGTATCGCGCCCACCATCGAAGCAGTGGGCAACATCTCGCGCGTTGACCTCGTGATTTCGGCCGTGCCGCTGTCGGGGTATTGCCCGGTGCCGGTGGTAAATATCTCGCCGTTCTTTAGCAAGCAAGATATTTCACTGACGCGTGAGCGTGTCGAAGCGCTGCTCAAGGCGCGTCAGCGTGCCGACCTTGAGCGTAGCATGCGCACCTTCTTTACGGAGGATTTCTTTGCAATTGAGCCCAAAGTTGCCGACTGGCGCGATGCAATTTGCAAGATGAGCGCGCCACTGATCGAGGGTGGTTACGCGTTCGAGGATTTCACCGAGCGTCTGCTGGAGCGCGAGGAGATCAGCGCCAGTGCATACTGCGACATCGCAATGCCTCACCCGCTCGATATGGACGCCAAGCGCACTGCCGTCTCGGTCGCGCTCTTCCCGCGTGGCCTTGCGTGGAACAACGCAACGGTGCATGCGGTGATCATGCTGGCGATTACCCGTGATGACCGGGCATTTTTTGGCGAGTTGTTCAATTACATCTCGGGTGTGCTGCTCAAGCCCGGCGCGGTGCGTACCATCTCCCGCGCAAAAAGCTACCAGGAGTTCTTGGACGCCCTGTTGCGCTGCGCGTAGGGCCTTACATGCGAGCAGGCGATATGGCGCGCCATGGGCCCCTTCTGCCGGGTGCTCCCTTATCGCCTGCAGCCCCGCAACGTATTGCCTCGTAATAACAGCGCCCGCGCGA
>CABSBK010000042.1 GCA_902475865.1 uncultured Collinsella sp. | reverse complement strand
GTGCGGTCGACGGCACGCGGGGTCTTATAGTAGAACTTGAGCGTGCCGACGGTGCGGTCGCCCACCTTAATAGGAGCGATGATACCGGCAGGAACATGGTTGTGCGAGCCATCCGAACCCACCACGTCCACCACACGGTTGAACGACTGGACGATACCGTGCTCGATGACGTAGCGCGTGGCAAGTGTGTGGATGGGCGAATCGGGCAGCAGCTTTTCCTCAAACTCGCCCGCGCAGGCCAGCACGTTGCTCTCGTCGGTGATGGCAACCGTCATGGCACGCGTCTCGGGCAAAATGCGCTGGCACACCAGACGCGCCGACTCCTGCGTCAGACCGCCTTTGATGTCCTCGAGCATGGCAGAGGCCACCGAGAGTGTCTCTTCGGTGTACTGCGAACGCACCGAATCGGGATTGAGCGTCAAATAGATAAAAATGCACAGAAAGATGCACAGCAGTGCGCAGGCGACCACGGTCGCGATCGGCTCGATTCCAGTCGCCAGGGCAAAAATAAAGTACACCAGCACGCAAATGGCGCAGACAACGGCGATCACGCGAAAGATAGATATTGAGTTATCGCGCTGGGCGCGGCGGTCGATCATTCAGTCCCCTCCAGGATGCTGGTCAGTTGTGCGTCGCGCCAGAGCCCGTCCATGATCTTGGGCCAGAAGCTCTGAAAACGCAGGTAGCTTGCGGCGTTTTGACGAGCGTAGGTCTTGGCCTCGTCAATACCGTGCTGCCAAATGCGCAGGTACCCCTCGTGCTCGCGGGTAAACATGCTGCGAACCATGGCGGTCTTGCGCACGCGGTCGTCGAGCTCGCGCGAAATCCACGGGCCCGGATAGGGCATGAGCGACGCGGCCGTGACGGGAACGAGCTCCTGCTGGTGCGCGGCAAATGTCAGCTTGGCACGCTCGTAGTACCAACGGTACACATCCTGCATAAAGCGCGGCGAGCGCTTCTCGGACTCGGGCGGCAGGTGACGAACGACCCACTCGTTGTCAAACCACACGTCGTAGCCAAACATGCGCATGTTAAAGAGGTAATCTAGGTCCTCGCCTCGGGTGATAAACGGGTCAAACGCCACACGGGTAAAGGCGCGGGCATGAAGCGCCACAAGGCCGCCGCACACGTAGTTTGAACGCGAAATACGGGTACCCGAGAGCGCCTTTTTCATCCAGCGATTAAACTCGATGCGTTTGGTCCACCAACGATGGCAGATGCCCACCTTGTCTGTGGGCGCCAACGGCGATCCGTCGCGATCGTAAAAGCAACCGCTCTTAACCAAAATCGGCAGGCCTTGACGCGTCTGCTGGCCCAGTGCATAGGTCGCGCGCTTCATAAAGTCGGCATCGATAACGGTCTCGTCGTCATCCAAAAAGACAACGGCATCGTGGCCGAGCACCGCAGCGCAGGCAAGCCCCATATTGCGAATGGCGCCGTATCCGCGCAGACTCACGCACTCGCCCGAGCCCTTGGGAGCAATCTGCGCCACACGGTCGGCGATACGCGATGCCTGGTTGTTGGTAACCACGGTGACCTTGAGCGTAGGGTGCGCGTCGACGATTTCGTGGACGCGCTTCGACACATCAGCCGTGACCGAGATGGGGCAGACCACCAAAAGGATAATCCTCGGAATGTCGCGCACCTGCTCGAGCGAGGCCAGGCAGCGGTCGAGCTCGGGATTGGTGGCGTTAAGCTTCGTCGAGTGGTCATAGACGCCGGGAGCGTTTGCATGGGCCTCGTCGTCTGCCCAATATGTTGGAATCACAACCGTGGCGTTCATGCCTTCCCTCCCTGCAACACAAAAACGGGGCGCCGCCAAACACAGGCGACGCCCCGCGACCTAGCTGGTTCCATCATACCCACTTGGGCAAATCATTGCTCGCAAGTCGCAATGTTTATTGCGGATAACCCCAAAAGAGTACCGCGGACAGGCCCAATAGCCGCTCGCTCCTATGCGGTCTGCTCTGCCGCCTGAGTCATGCGGGACAGGCGAACCAGCAGCATAAAGCCAACGATCAGCAGCACGCCAATGGAAAGGACGCCCAGCGACGGGTTGCCGGTCAGCGAGGTGACGACCGACACCAGGAAGGTGCCCATGACGCTTGCATAACGACCAAAGATGTCAAAGAAGCCGTAGTACTCGTTGGACTTTTCCTTGGGGATAATGCGGCCAAAGTAGCTACGGCTGAGCGCTTGCACGCCGCCCTGGAACAGGCCGACCATAATGGCAAGCACCCAAAATTCGAAGGCGGTCTTTAGGAAGAATGCGGCGAACAGCACAATGCCCATGTAGGCGGCGACGGCCACCAGGATCATGTTGAGCGTGCCCACGCGTCCGGCGAGCTTGCCGTAGATGATGGCAGACGGAAAGGCCACAAACTGCGTAACGAGCAGCGCCAGCACCAGCTGGGTCGAGTCGATGCCTAAAGCCGAGCCGTAGCTGGTAGCCATGGAAATGACCGTGTGGACGCCATCGATATAGAAGAAGAACGCGATCATGTAGACCAGCACGGTCTTGTTGTGGGCGATCTCGCGCATGGTGTGTCCGACCTCGGAGAACACACCGCCCACGATGTGGCCGATGGTGTCCTCGGGACCGCGCTCGTGACCGTACTTTTGCTTATAGGTGCGAATGAGCGGCAGGGTAAAGATGAGCCACCAGGCACCAGTGATGATAAACGACAGACGCGTTGCCAGCATGGTGGGGACGCCAAGAGCGGGGCCACCCATGATGAGCGCCAGGCAGATGATGAACGGCACGGTGGAACCGATGTAGCCCCAGGCATAGCCCGAGCTGGACACGGCGTCCATGCGCTCGTCGGTGGTAATGTCGGGCAGCATGGCGTCGTAGAACGTCATAGAAGAGTTAAGGCCGATGGTGCACAGCACGTACACGGTCAAAAATGCCATGGCGGACATTGGGATAGCCTGCGCCAGGCAAAGAACCAGGCCCGTGAGGAAGAAGCCCAAGAAGAACTTGATCTTGTTGCCGGCGTAATCGGCAAGCGCGCCCAGAATGGGCATGAGCATGGCAATGACCAGCGAGGCAATCGTCTGCGCGTTGCCCCAAGCGACCACCAGGTCTGCCGAGGAAGCACCGGTATTGATGGCGTTAAAGTAGATGGGCACCACCGAGGTATTGAGCAACACGAGGGCCGAATTGCCCACATCGTACATAACCCAGTTACGCTCGAGCTTGGTGTATTTCATGGACAGGGCCCTTTCGTATTCGCCCAATATGCAGTTAGTTCATCGTACCCCAATTGCACAGAAGCGCCGGTAAGGATTCGGCAAAGGGCCGAGAGCGGCGCCCGCGGCCTTTGCCCGGAACAAACTCCTCGCGCCCCAACGCAGTTGCGGTGAAATAGTCCCTATTCAAGGACTCCAGGAGCCCAAACAAGAACTATTCCACCGCAACTTATTGGAGAGTATGGGCGAGGCGACTTGTTACTCCTCGTGGTCGAACTCCTCGTCGGTGTCGAGTACGCGGCCGCTGTAGTTGATATGGCCGGTCACGGCATCCATGTCACCAGTCTCGATAAAGCGGGCGACGGTGAGCTCGGAATCGACCAGTGCGCGCTCAAAGACCTCGGGGAAGCTCTCGGTCGAGACCTCATCGGTAAAGGGGTTCTTCCATGTCAGGTGGCCCAGGTTACCGGTGCGCTCGGGCAGCTCCGTCGTCACGCGATGGGCAAGGCCGTCGAGCAGCGAATAATCGTGCACCAAGCCCTCGAGCAGGGCAATCGCGCGCGTCTTTACCGAGCCGGCGGGCTCAATGGTGCGATAGAGCATCTGCATGTCCGAGACGGCGCCGGCGTACTCCCCCGCCGGGATGTCGATACCGTACACGCGCCCGGCGACGTAGCTCATCAGCACACCGGCCACGCGATTGATGCGGTCGGTGGTGACAATCTCGCCCGCCGGCGGATAATCCTCGACCGTGGCACCGTCGCGCTTGAGCTGCAGCATCAGCACGTCCAGGTCGCTTTCGAGCACGGCGTGAACTTGGCTGCCCGAAGCCTCGAGCTCGGGGGCGGAATCTACAATGCCAAACTGCTGCTCGTAGACAAAGGGGTGGGCATTGCGGTCGAGCACATAGTGTGACAGCATGCCCAGCGCAAAGGCACGACCCAAATTGGCATCGCGCGGCTGCAGGTGTGACACGCCGTCGCGCAGGCACGAGAACTGGCGCGACATGCGCGAGCGGTGCATGACCTGAGCAAGCGACGTGCAGTCGGAAACGCGCGGCGTGAGTATGTGGAAGAAAAACGGGTCGGGACCTTGGTTTCCCAGGATAAAGGCGATGCGCTCCTCGTCGGAAGTAATAACGCCCTGCGGAAGACGGTCGATGCTTTCCTCGCCAAACAGATGATGCGTAATGAGCGCGGGCATAATGATCCTTTCGATTTCATTCGATATCACCCATTATGCCCACCGCACGGTCATGCCAAACCTGCGGTGGTAAACGACGGTCTGTAGACCGCCTACGCAAGCCCCAAGTGTGCCTTAACCTCGGCAGCGCGACGACGGGACACAGGCACCGTCGAGGTTACGCGATCGAGCCTGAGCTCCATAAGACCCGTGGAGCCGATCTCGACATTGTGCACGTCTTCCAAATTGACCAGATAACTGCGGTGGACACGGATAAAGCCCTCGGAGGCCAGGCGCCGCTCGAGCGAGGAAATCGACTCATTGATCAGGTATGTTCCCTCGGCGCAGACGGCGTTGCAAAAATCGGCGCGCGCCTCAAAGTAGCAGACATCCGCCACGGGAATGAACACCTTTTTACCCCCGCGGTCCACCGTCAGGCGCAAAGGCTGGCGCGGAGCGTGGACGACACGGCGAGCACCCAGGGCAGTCTCGATCTTGTCGAGTGCCTTTGACAAGCGGGCATCCTCGACCGGTTTGACGATGTAATCGACAGCATCGAGGTTATAGGCATCAGCCGCATACTCGGCAAATGCCGTCACAAACACCACGATCGGCGGCGTCTTTAGGTTCTGCAGCGTCTCGGCAAGCTCAATTCCCGAGCGACCGGGCATGGTAATGTCTAAAAACAGCACGTCGGGCTTGTTCGACAGAATCGACTCCACGGCTTCGGTGACATTGCCCGCCTCGGCAATCTGCCCCACACGCGTATCCTTTTCCAACAGATAGCGTAGCTCAGCCCTAATGGGAGGCTCGTCATCAACCACCAAGATGTTCCAGCCTTCGGACATATGCGCTTCCCCTCTTTTTCTCTCAATCCAACCGCGTGCTACACCGTTAGCGGCGCCGGCTCATGCGGTTCGCCGTTCAACTCAACGATGACCTGTGTTCCCACGCCCTCCTGGGACTTCACACGCATGCCAGAATCTTCTCCGTAAAAGAAATGGATGCGCTGAAGCACATTGAAGAGCGCCAGACCGCAACCTCGCTTGACGGAGCCGTCGGCGGTAATGCTCTCGGGCTCCTCTCGGCGATGCTGCTCAAACAGATGCGCGCAGACTTCTTCGTTCATACCGATGCCGTCATCTTCGACGATAATCTCCAAGCCGTCATCGGTCTCAAAAGCCCTAACACGAATAGAAAGCGGCTCGGTCTCGCGCTGCGCATGCTTGATGCAGTTTTCGAGCAGCGGCTGCAAGATAAACGGCGGCACCAGGCTGTCGCGCACCTCAAAGTCGATGTCGACCGAAACGCGCAGACGGCCGTCGCCATACCGGGCCTGCATAAGATTGATATAACGGGTGCCCTGTTCCACCTCGTGCTCGAGCGTGGTGAGCGTATCGGAATCAGAAAGCGTCTGACGATAGTAGTTGGAAAAGTCGATCAGCAGCGATCGCGCCTTGTCGGGCTCGGTTCGAACGAGCGACACAATCGTGCTAATGGTATTGAATAGAAAATGCGGGTCGACCTGCGACTGCAGGGCGCGTAGCTCAACGCGAGCTGTGAGCTCGTCCTGGCGCTCGAGCTCAAAGCTGGCGAGCTGCGTGGAAATGAGATCGGCAAAACCCGAAGCAAGGGCCGTCTGGCGCATATCGATGCTGCTCAGGCGGGGGTAATACAGCTCGAGTGTGCCCACACAATGCCCGCGCACGGTAAGCGGCGCGACAATGCCGGCGCGCAGGCGGGGAAAATAGCCACCCGTCTCATTGGAGGTGTCACGCGAAAACACGCTCTGCTCACCCGTCTCAATCACGTTGAGCGTGGTCTTGAGCACTACCGGGGTGCCGGCAGGGCACTTTGCCGAGTCCTCGCCCCAGCTTGCCAACACCTGTTTGCCATCGGTAAAGCAGATGGCGGAGGCGATGGTCTCGGATAGGATAATTTTAGAGGCGCCCAGGGCAGCTTCGGGCGTAAGGCCGCGCGACGTGTAGGCGAATATTTTTGATGCGATGGCGAGCGTACGGTCGGTTGCGCTCGATGTGAGGTCGTCTGGGACCACAAAGACATACGAGAAAAAGAAGCACAGCATGACCAGGCCGGCAATAACGACAACGCCCGGAACGGGATTGGGATTATCGGTTAAATCCCAGATAAGCAGCAGAATAAGCGCCGGAACGACAACACCGAGTAGGATGGCCTGGACCACATGCTGGGCCGTACGAAAGACCTTGGTAGAGTTGTAACTCTTGCCCAGAATCAGCCTGTTTAAATCCACCGTCATCCCCTTTTATCTACCACACCCATAGCAATAAAGAGGGCCGCAAGCGACCCTCTCCATTGCATTATGCAATCAAAAACTGTGTTTTACATCCAGTCATCGACAAACGGTATCTTAGGCGCTGTATTTGTTGGCCTCGCCAAAGGTGCCAGCCTCGACGATCCAACCGTCCTTCATGATGACGTCCATGTTGTCGGTGTTGAGCACATGGATGTCGGCGGCGACGTCACCGTTGACGACCAGCAGGTCGGCGCACTTGCCGGCCTCGATGGAACCGGTCTCGTCCTCGATGTGGCACATCTTGGCGCCGTTGAGGGTGGCGCAGGTGATGGTCTCGACCGGGGTGAAGCCGATCTTGTCGACGAACTCGTACATCTCCTCGATGGAGCAGGTGCCGTACGGGGTGACGAAGGAGAAGGAGTCGGAGCCGATCGTCATGACGACGCCGCGCTTCTTGGCCTCGCGCAGGCAGTCGTAGTTGCGCTGCAGCTCCTTCTCGACCAGGGTGCCCTCGTACTTGTCGTGCAGCTCGGGGACGTAGACGGGCGGATAGGTGGCGTACCAGGTGGGCAGGAAGGCGATCGTCGGGGTGAAGAAGGTGCCCTGCTCGGCCATGAGGTCCATGGTGCGCTCATCGATATCGAAGCCGTGAATCAACTGCTCGCAGCCAAAGCGAACGGAATCGTAGGCAGCGGCGTGGTTGTTGTAGCAGTGGCTCCACACGGGGATGCCGACCATCTTTGCCTCTTCGACCACGGCCTGGATCTCCTCGGAGCAGTAGTGCTGGTCGCGACCGGAGTCCCAGCGCCAGATGCCGCCACCGGTAGCCCAGATCTTGATGGCATCGGGGTTCTCGCGCAGGCGACGACGGACGGCCTTGCGCAGATCCCAAGGACCGTCGACCTGATCGCCCCAGGGGTGCGATTCCTTGTTGAGCTCCTGGCTGCAGTGGTGGGAGTCGCCGTGGCCGGCAACGCGGCAGAAGCCAAGGCCGGTGGCCAGAACGCGCGGGCCCTTGAAGACGCCCTTGTCGATGCAGTCACGGATCTGGATACCAAAGCGGCCGA
>CABSBK010000041.1 GCA_902475865.1 uncultured Collinsella sp. | reverse complement strand
GCCTACGATGATCTTGACGCCTGGCACCTCGGCATGAAGCAGCTTGATGGTCTCCTCCATGGCGACGACCGTGGTAGTCATAAGCGCCGAGAGACCGACGAGTTTGATGTCACGCTCCTGTACGGTCTTGAGCACCTCTTGCGGGTCGACGTCGCGGCCTAGGTCAAAGACGGTGTAGCCGTAGTTGTCGAGCAGCATCTTGACGATGTTCTTACCGATGTCGTGGATGTCGCCCTTCACGGTGGCCACGCAGATCTTGCCCTTATCGGCAATCTCGCCGGCGGGCATCAGCCGCTTAATGGTGTCAAAGCCCACGCGCGCGGCCTCGGCCGCGGCCATGAGCTGCGGCAAGAAGAACTTTCCCTGGTCAAAGAGGACGCCAACCTCGTCAAGGGCGGGGATAAAGTGATTGTTGATGAGGTCCATGGCGTCGTGATCTGCCAGCAGACGCTCGGTCTCGGCCGCGATCTCGCCTTTGCGGCCCGAGACGACCATGCGACGGATCGGGTCGTCGTTGCCGTCGGTGCCGGCGGTGCCAGCAGCGGGCGCGGCGTCGGTCGATACCGCCTGGGCCGCCGTCGGGTTCGCGGCGATCTTGTACGGATCGGTCCAGCCGGCATAGCGCTCGATGTATCCGGTCGAGCCCTCGTCCTCAACGCTCAAGACGCGATAGCTGTAGACGGTATCCATAAAGCGCTTGGAGCCCGGGTTCATGATGGGGGCGTCCAGGCCCGCGCCGAAGGCGGCAGCCAAAAAGACCGAGCCCAGCAGCGGGCGGGCGGGCAGGCCAAAGCTGATGTTCGACACGCCGAGCGCACATTTGACGCCCAGACGCTCCTTGCACAGGGACATGGCGCGCAGGATCTGCTCGGCCTGGCGTTGATTGGTCGAGGCAGTCATGACCAGGCAGTCGATGAGGATACGGTCCGGTCCGATGCCGTAACGGGCAGCCTCGGTCACGATGCGCTCGGCGATGGCGAAGCGGGCCTCGGCGGTATCGGGGATGCCGCCTTCGTCGAGCGTGAGGCCGACGACGTTGGTGCCGTAGTGGGCGACCAGCGGAAAGATCTCATCCATGATCTGCTGCTTGCCATTGACCGAGTTGATGATGGGCTTGCCGGCGTAGCGGCGCACGGCTGCCTCGACGGCTGCGGGGTTGGTGGAGTCGATCTGCAACGGCAACAGCGTGGAGCCCTGGAGCTGCTCGGTCGCCTGTTGGATGATCTTGACCTCGTCGATCTCGGGCAGGCCCACGTTGACGTCCAGGATGTCGGCGCCCTGCTCCTGCTGGCTGATGCCCTGGCTCACGACGTAGTCCAGGTCGCCGTCGCGTAGGGCCTGCTGCAGGCGCTTTTTGCCGGTGGGATTGATGCGCTCGCCGATGACGGCAATCTTGTGGCCGTCGCAGGGGAGGTCCACGACCGTCTGGGCGCTCGTGACCGACATACTGGGCTTGCGATGGCGTGGGCTGGGCGTGTGGTTGTCGATAAGCGTGCGTAGAGCCGCCATGTGCGCCGGCGTGGTGCCGCAGCAACCGCCCACGACGCTCACGCCGTCCTCAATCATGCCGGCGACGGCCTCGGCGTATTCGGGTGCCTGGATATCAAAGACGGTATTGCCGTCATCGTCCACGCGGGGCAGTCCCGCATTGGCCTGCACCATAACGGGTTTGTCGGTGACGGTGAGCATGCGTGCGGCGAGTCCTCGGAGCTCGGCCGGTCCCTGGCTGCAGTTGATGCCCAAAACGTCGGTGCCGATAGCGTCGAGGGTGATGGCGGCGACCTCGGGGCTCGTGCCCAAGAAGGTGCGGCCGTCTTCCTCAAAGGTCATGGTGGCAAAGACGGGCAAGTCGGAGTTCTCGCGGCAGGCGAGGACTGCCGCCTTGATCTCGGCCAGGTCGGTCATAGTCTCGATAATAAAGAGGTCCACACCCGCGGCGACGCCGGCGCGCACCTCCTCGGCAAAGAGGTCGTAGGCCTCGTCAAAGCTGAGGGTGCCCAGGGGGCGCAGCAGGGCGCCGATGGGGCCGATGTCGCCGGCGACGTAGCGGGCGCCGGCCTCGCGGGCGCAGGTGACTGCCGCGGCAAAGACGTCTGCCACGGTGGCGGCGCCGTCGAGCTTGTGGGCGTTGGCGCCAAAGGTGTTGGCGGTGATCACGTCACAGCCGGCCTCGACGTACTGACGCTGAATATTGGTAATGACCTGGGGCTCCTCAAAGTTGAGCAACTCGGGCAGGGCGCCGGCCTTCATGCCGGCCGCCTGCAGCATGGTGCCCATGCCGCCGTCGAACAGCAAGTGTCCCGTGCCCTCGATAGCGGCGCGCAGGCGATTGTCCTTAATGCAAAGGTCGTCGATCGTGCGTGTTTTGTACGCGGCACCGTTGCAGCGCGCAGCATTGACAGGCGCCGCCAGCGCGGCACCGTCCAGATCATGAGTGATAAGCGGAGTAAACATCGATGGCTCCTAATGGCTGGAATAGCAGGTGGTGTGGGCGGCGCGGAAGCGGCAGTGCTCACGCATGCGGCAGATATTGCAGGTGGGGCGGCTCTGGGCGTCGTGGACTTCGCCGTCAAACAGACCGATCACCGCGGTCACGCTCTTGGTGGGCATGAGCAGGCTGGTCGGCGTGACGGTAAGCCCGATGAGCCGCGTGGCGTTGAGCGCAGCTACGATCGAGCGCTGGGCCGAGAGTGGGCAGTCGCCATAGCCGGGACTGAAGCGCCAGTTGCCGGCGAGTCCGTGTGCGGCGGCCGCAGCCTTGACCTGCTGGTCCATCTGCTCGACGGCGGCTTCTACATAGGCAGAGCATGCGGCGTCGAGCACGGCTCCCTCCAGGGGCTGCTGGGCTCCCGTGGTGCGCAGACGACGCTCGGCGTCCATGCCGAGGGTGCATGCCATGAGTGCGGCAAAGCGGGCGTCTTTGAGATGTCGATAGATATCACGACCCCGCAGCTCAACATTGGTGCCAACCAAGCGGATGCAGGGCTCGCCCTGCTCGTCAACGCCCGTGGCATCGACGGCAAACATGCGTCGCACGCCGCGGGGCTCGATATCCAGCTCTAGGCGCTCGACCACAAGCTCAATTCGTCGTGACAGCTCGGGCTCAATCTGCTGGCCGCCGTAGCCCAGATACCGCAGCATCTCGGCACGGTCGACACGAGGGTGGTGAGCAGCGTCGATACGGTAAAGCGCCGGCGACGCAAGGTCGGCCGGCACTTCAACAACGGTTGTATCGACGTGCGGTTTTTCCATTACCCTAGGCGCTCCATAATGGTCGCGGCGATTGCAGGACGGTTCATAGTGTACAGGTGCAGACCGTCGGCACCGTGCTCCTTAAGGTCGCAAAGCTGGCGGGCGGCATAATCTACACCGGCCGCCTGCAGGCTCTCGGGGTCGTTCTCGTACTTGGCGAGAATCTTGATGACGGGGGAGGGCAGCGACGCGCCGCACATAAAGACCATGCGGCTGATCTGCGACTTGCCCATAAACGGCATGATGCCCGCGGTAATGGGCACGGTGATGCCGGCCTTGTCGGCAAGATCGCGAAAACGGTAGAAGCACTCGTTATCAAAGAAGAGCTGCGTCACAAAGAAGCTCGCGCCAGCGTCCTGTTTTTGCTTGAGGTGTTCGACCGAGAGGTTGAGATCCTCACAGGCAATGTGGCCCTCGGGGTAGGCTGCGGCGCCCACGCAAAAGCCGGCGTCGACGAGCTCGGGGATGAGGTCGCGGGCGTAGGCGTAGTCGGAGGCGGGCTTGTCGTCCTCGGTTGCGCCGGCAGGGAGATCGCCACGCAGGGCCAGGATGTTTTCCACGCCGGCGGTGCGATACTCGTCGATCTTGGCGGCGATATCGGCGTGTGAGCGGCCCACGCAGGTAAGGTGTGCCACCGAGGGCGTGTCGAATTCGCTCGAAATCATATGCGCGATGGGGGCGGTGGTGGCGCCGTTGCCCGAGCCGCCAGCCGAGCAGGTGACCGAGACAAAGCTCGGCGAAAGCTTGCACAGATTGCCTGCCACTTCGCGAGCCGTGTCGAGGGTCAGCTCGCCCTTGGGCGGGAACATCTCAAACGAAATGGGCGCGGTACCCTGGGATGCTGCCTGCTTAAAAACCTCGTCGACGCGCATATCGTGCTCCTCTAGATACGTAATAGTGTGATGTGTTGTAAGGATTCTACAGCACCACTGTGCCACGGTGGAGTTTCACTCGCTATTTGAGGATACCAATCAAAGATGCCTTGCTATCGGCTTTCTCTATAACAGAGCGGCTAATCTAGGCACGGACTATAAAGACTGGTATCTGATGCAAAATACCAGTTAATAGAGCTCCATCCCAAATTGACTACCCTTAAACCATGGGGAGAGGTCTGCTATTTATACAGTTGATTGGCTGTTGAGGGTGGCAACGCCGCCTCGATAGGGTAACCTCATTGATTGGTTTCGCGACAGCAACATAACGGTAATGTCGCGGAAACACGGCGAGTCTAAGCTATGACTCGTTCGTTAGTAATCAACACCGCTTCTCACGCGGTGCCGATACGAAGGGAGTTCCGTATGGCCGATCTTACTGACCGCTTCGGGACCATGGTGTTCTCTGAGGAAGTCATGAAGGACTACCTCCCCAAGGACATTTGGAAGCGCCTTGCTGCAACCCTCGAGGGCGGTGAGCCGCTCGACCTGGATGTGGCCAACGCCGTTGCCCATGCCATGAAGGTCTGGGCCATCTCCAAGGGCGCGACGCACTACGCGCACTGGTTCCAGCCGCTTTCGGGCATTACTTCCGAGAAGCACGACAGCTTCCTGGAGCCCAACCACGACGGCACCGCCATTACCAAGTTTACGGGCAAGAACCTCATCCAGGGCGAGCCCGATGCCTCCAGCTTCCCCAACGGCGGCCTGCGTGCCACCTTCGAGGCCCGTGGCTACACCGCTTGGGATCCCACCAGCCCCGCCTTTATCAAGGACGATGTTCTGTGCATCCCCACGGCTTTCTGCTCCTACACGGGCGAGGCCCTGGACAAGAAGACCCCGCTGCTGCGTTCCATGACCGCGCTCTCGCGTGAGTCTAAGCGCGTTTTGGCGCTGTTCGGTAAGACCCCCAAGAAGGTCGTTCCTTCCGTGGGCGACGAGCAGGAGTACTTCCTGATCAAGAAGGACGCTTACCGCAAGCGCAGGGACCTGGTCATCACCGGCCGCACCCTCTTTGGTGCTGCTCCCTGCAAGGGCCAGGAGCTCGAGGAGCACTACTTTGGCGCTATCCGTCCCACCGTCTCGGCCTATATGAAGGATTTGGACGATGAGCTGTGGGCGCTCGGCATTCCGGCAAAGACCAAGCACAACGAGGTTGCTCCCTGCCAGCATGAGCTCGCCCCCGTCTATGGCGAAGTCAACGAGGCCATCGACCAGAATCTGGTCATGATGGAGAAAATGAAGCTCATCGCCTCCCGCCACGACTTGGTCTGCCTGCTGCACGAGAAGCCCTTTGAGGGTATCAACGGTTCGGGCAAGCACAACAACTGGTCGCTTGGCACCGAGTCCGAGAATCTGCTCGATCCGGGCGACACCCCGCTCGACAACCTGCAGTTCATCGTCTTCCTCACCGCGGTGATCGAGGCCGTCGATAACTATCAGGAGCTCCTGCGTGCCTCCGTCGCCTCGGCCGGCAACGACCATCGTCTGGGCGCCAACGAGGCTCCTCCGGCGATTATGTCCATCTTCCTGGGCGACCAGCTTACCGAGGTCGTCGAGAAGATCATCGATGGCAAGGCTTCCGTCCATGCCACGCGCGGCGTGCTCGACCTGGGCGCCGATACCCTGCCCAAGCTGATGCAGGACAACACCGACCGCAACCGCACCTCCCCGTTTGCCTTCACCGGCAACAAGTTCGAGTTCCGTGCCTGCGGCTCCGAGCAGAACGTCTCCGACTCCAACCTGGTGCTCGATGCCGCCGTGGCCAAGTCGCTCAAGTCCTTCGCCGACGCGCTTGAGGGTACACCCGAGGATAAGTTCCAGGACGCTGCGCTCGAGTATTGCAAGAAGGTCCTGACCGACCACCAGCGCATCCTGTTCTCCGGTGACGGCTACTCCGATGAGTGGCCCGTTGAGGCCGAGAAGCGCGGCCTTGCCAACAACAAGACCACGGCCGACGCCCTGCCCGCGTTTGTTTCCGATAAGGCCATTGCGCTCTTTGAGGAGACGGGTGTCCTGACCAAGGCCGAGGCTCAGTGCCGGTACGACTGCAAGCTCGAGAAGTACAACAAGCTCATGAACATCGAGGCTACCACGATGGTTCGCGAGGCGCGTCGTACCTATCGCCCGGTCATTACCGCCTATGCCACCAAGGTCGCTAAGGGCCTTGAGACTATTCGTGCCGCCGGCGCCGAGGCCGCCATGCAGTGTGAGCAGAACACACTCAACAAGCTCTGCAACGGCATCACCACCATCAATGACTCCATCAAGGCGCTCGACGCCGTGCATCAGAAGGCCGAGGGCCTCGATGGTCAGGAGCAGGCCAACGTGTACGCGCACGAGGTCGTTCCCGCTATGGATACGCTGCGCGCCGCCGTGGATGCCATGGAGGAGATCGTGGCTGCCGACTACTGGCCGGTCCCGACCTACGACGACATCCTGTTCTACGTGTAACAGACGCGTTTGATTTTGCGCTCGAAGGGGTCTCGCCTGTGCGAGGCCCCTTTTTGTCGCCCGGGTCGTCTTTGAACATGCTGTCGAGCGAGCGTTTCGCGCGGGGCATCTTGAAAGTTGTAACCTGTTTTGGCATGCGGATGTTTCGGGCATTTGTTCATAACGGGGAGGATTATCTGATGAAGGTTTTCGATATCGTGTTTAGCCCGACGGGTGGAACGGAAAAGGTGTCTGGCTACATTGCCAATGCGTTGGATGGGGAAACCGTTGCTGTGGATCTGGCCGATAGCGGGCTGGGGTTTCGTACGGTTGCGATGACAAAAGAGGATGTAGCCGTAATCGCGGTGCCCTCGTATGGCGGGCGAGTCCCAGCTGTGGCCGTGGAGCGCTTGGGAATGGTGCGAGGGAACGATGCACGGGCGGTTCTGGTTTGTGTTTACGGAAATCGCGCGTATGAGGACACGCTGGTCGAGCTTGAGGACGCGGCAAAGGGCGTGGGCTTTCGGGTGATCGCGGCGGTTTCTGCCATCGCCGAGCATTCTATTGTTCGCCAGTTTGCCGCCGGTCGGCCAGATGCACAGGATGCGGCACAGCTCACTGGGTTTGCGGATCAGATTCAGCAAAAGATATCTGCAGGAGATGCTTCTGAGCCGACTATTCCGGGTAATCGTCCCTATAAGAAGGTCGGGGGCACCGGTATGGTGCCTAAGGCCACAAAGGAGTGCACCGCTTGCGGAGCTTGCGCCGCAGCGTGTCCCGTCGGCGCTATCGATAAAGACGATCCCAAACGGGTGGACAAAAAGGCCTGCATCTCTTGCATGCGCTGTGTCGTCGTATGTCCGCGGGGCGCTCGCGCGGTAAATCCTGTCATGCTCTCTGCGGCTACCAAGATGTTGAGCAAAGCCTGCTCTGAGCGAAAAGAATGCGAGCTGTTCATCTAGCGCAAGGGCGTTGAGTACTTTTCGTCTTATAACGGCAAAAAGAACGAACCCGTCGGACCTTACATCCGGCGGGTTCGAACATTTTAAAGTTGGTGCCCCCAGCGGGATTTCCGCGTGCGGCTGGCACCGCCCGCTTCCGCTGCGTCGCTCCGCTCCTTGCGTTCTG
>CABSBK010000040.1 GCA_902475865.1 uncultured Collinsella sp. | reverse complement strand
GTGGAACTTTGGGAAGCGGCGGTTTGGCACGCTAGAATAAACAAGTTGCATAAAGACCGCCCATCGTACGGGCAGTTGATGATAGGAAGTTTCCATGGCATTGCAGTTTACTGAGCGCGAGTTTATACCCGTGCTGCTCGGCGGCGATATCAACGCCTATTCGGTGGCGCGCGCCTTCTACGAGGAGTATCAGGTCAAGAGCCTGGTCTTTGGCAAGTATCAGACGGGTCCTGCATACCGCAGCCAGATTATCGACTATACGCCCAATGTGGATATCGACACCATGCCGGTCATGATCGAGACCGTCAACGGCATTGCACAGGCCAATCCCGATAAGAAGATTATCCTCATGGGCTGCGGCGATAACTACGTCGCGCTTGCCGCACAGGCTCAGGATGCCGGCCAGCTTGCCTCCAACGTCATCGCGCCCTATGCGCCCTACAGCATGCTCGAGCAGTGCCAGAAGAAGGAGATCTTCTACGAGCTGTGCGAGAAGCACGGTGTGCCCTATCCGCACACGTTTACCTTTACCATGGCGATGCTCAACGCCCAGGGCGAGGCTTCCGCCGAGGTGCTCGACCAGATCGACTTCCCTTTCCCGATGATTCTGAAGCCTTCTGACGGCATCATGTGGTGGGAGCACGAGTTCGAGGGCCAGAAGAAGGCCTACGAGATTGCCGATCGCGCCGAGCTGGAGCAGGTCATTCGCGATGTGTACGCCAGTGGCTACACCGATGATCTCATCTTGCAGGACCGCGTGCCCGGCAACGACGAGTACATGCGCGTGCTTACCAGCTATTCCGACCGCAACGGCAAGGTTCGCATGATGTGCCTGGGCCACGTGCTGCTCGAGGAGCACCAGCCTCACGGCGTCGGCAACCATGCATGCATCATTACCGAGCCTAACGATGAGCTCATGGGCGGCGTGCGCAAGTTGCTCGAGGACCTTAAGTTTACGGGCTTCTCCAACTTCGACGTCAAGTACGACCAGCGCGATGGTTCGTTTAAGTTCTTTGACTTCAACACGCGTCAGGGCCGCAGTAATTACTACGTCACCAACAGCGGCTTTAACGTTGCCAAATACGTGGTGGATGAGTACGTGTACAACCGCCCGTTTGAGCCTGAGTTTGTGACGGCGCAGGACGAGGCGCTGTGGATGGTCGTCCCCATGGGCGTCGTTGACAAGTATGTCAAGGACCCCGAGCTACGTGCGAAGGTGCATCGTCTTGCCAAGGAGGGCAAGGGCGCCGATCCCTCGTTTATGAAGGGTGATTTTGTCTTTAACCGCTGGTTGCGCATGTGGCACACCAAGCTGCGTCACTTTAAGCTGTTCAAGACGTATTACAAGTAGATGAGCGCGGCGCCCGCCCGGTTTGCATCGGACGGGCGCGGGCATGATACGAGCAATTGCATGGGCGTCACCAAGGAGGCGGCGATGGAAAAGCTGGGAGTTATCGGCGGCATGGGCGCTGAGGCCACGTCGTATTACTACGACCAGGTCGTGCGTCATACGGCTGCTACCTGTGATCAGGAGCATATCGACATGGTGGTACTTTCCAAGTCGACCATGCCCGACCGTACGCTGGCCATCAAGACCGGCGAGCATGCCGAGCTGCTGGCGACCATGAAGGAATGTGCGCGGGCGCTCGAGGGGCTGGGCTGTGCTCATATCGCCATTCCCTGCAACACATCGCACTACTTCTACGACCAGATTCAGTCGTTTACCAAGGTGCCGATTATCCACATGCCGCGTGAGTCGGTGCGCTATGCCCTGGCGGGCGCGGTGATGGGGGAGTGCGAGTTCGATCCCAACCTGAGCATGCCGTCCGAGCCGGTGCGCAAGATTGGCATCATGGGCACCGACGGCACCGTGGGTGCCGGCGTCTACGGGCGCGAGTGCGAGGCCGCGGGCGTCGAGGTCGTCTATCCCAGCGAGAAGCGCCAGGCCGACGTGATGTCGCTGATTTATGATGACGTGAAGGCCGGACGCGAGCCCGATATGGACAAGTTTGACCGCGTGATGTGGGAGTTCGCCCGCAGCGGCTGCGACCGCGTCATTCTGGCCTGCACCGAGCTCTCGGTGCTGAAAAAGTACCGAGAGATGCCCGAGATTACCCTTGACGCCATGGACGTCCTGGTGCGCGAATCCATCATCCGCAGCGGCGCCCCCTACCGCCTGTAGCCCTCGACCTGCCAAAAAGGGACAGGTTTATTTTGGTAGGTTTTATCTGGGGGAACAGTAAGGCCTCGACTCGTTTGGTGCGAGCCGAGGCCTTTTGAATTTATCGGTTGCCGGTGGCGATGGGTTAGAACAGGAAGCCGAGGACAATGAGGGCAATGCTAACAATAAGCATGGCAATGTCCTGGCCCTTGATGGGGTAGCGCTTGTACGAGCTCGCGCGCGTGCGCAGGTAGAAGCCGCGCTGCTCGGCCGCCAAGGCCGTGGCATCGGTTTTACCCACGCTCGAGATCAGTAGCGGCACGCACAACGGCAGCATGAGCTGAAGCTTCTTGATGGGGTTCTTGGTGTCATACTCGATGCCGCGTGCGGTCTGCGCCTCCATGATGGCGTTCATCTCCTGGCCAAACACTGGCACAAAGCGCAGCGCCGTGGTAAAGGTGAAGGCGTAACGATACGGAACGTGCAGCACCTCGACGCAGGCGTTGGCAAGGTCGTTGAGCTTGGTCACCATGAGCATCAGAATAAGCGGTAGCGCCACGCCCAGCAGACGCAGACAGGCCTTTGTTCCGGTGATGAGGCCTTCATCGGTGACAAAGCTCCACACCACGTTGCCATCGCGCATAAAAGCCAGCTGCAGCACCAGCATGATGAGCGCGAGTGGAATCAGTAGCTTGAGCAGCGCGAGCAGGCGGTCGACGACGCCGGCGTAGGCTCCCAGCGCGAGCGTGAGTGCCAGAAAGCCCAGCAGTGCCACATAGGTGTCGGACAAGAAAATGCCGATGATGATGGCGGCGGCGAGGCCCAGTTTGATGACGGGGTTCAGGCGGTGTAGCAGCGTGTCGCCCGGCATGTAGTCGATGACGTTAACCACGGCGGACCATCTCCTCGGTAATGCGAACGATATCAGTGACCTCACTCACCTGCGTAAAGGCGGGCGAGACGGTGGATGCCAGACGGCGCGAGAGTTCGATGACCTGGGGCGGCTCAACGTAGGCACGCTGCATGAGTTCGATGTTCGAGAACAGCTCGTGCGTGCGGCCGCGGTCGAGGATGCGACCGTTGGCCATCACCACGATGCGCTCGGCAAAGTCGGAAACGACTTCCATGTCGTGACAGACCATGATGACGGCGCAACCGCGCTCTGCCATGGTGCGCACCGTTTCCATCACGGTCATGCACTCGCGGTAGTCCAGGCCGCTCGTGGGCTCGTCGAGCAGCACGACGTCGGGCTCGCACACGACGAGGGTCGCCAGCGCCACCATCTGGCGCTGACCGCGCGAGAGCGAGAACGGCGCCTCGTCGAGCGGCAGACCAAAGCGGTCGATGACCAGCTGGGCGCGACGCAGGGCTTCGGCGCGGTCGATGCCGGCAAGTTCTAGACCAAAGGCGACCTCGTCGAACACGGTGTCTTTGCAGATTTGGCGGTCGGGGTTCTGGAAAAGCGTTGCCACTTCGTGTGCGATGCGGCTCGTGGGAACCGATGCCGTGTCCAAGCCCGTAACGCGTACGCTGCCCGATGCGGGCTTGAGCAAACCCGTGAGCAGTTTGGTGAGCGTGGTTTTGCCGGCTCCGTTTTGGCCGACAATGCCCACGAGCTCGCCGGGGTAGAGCGTCAAGTTGAGGTCGTGGAAAGGTGAGCACCGGCTCGGCGTCTTTCGCATGCGGGCGCAGCGACGGCGCGTGCGGGGAGCCTGCGGGCGCCTGGGTATCGCTTGTCGCACGGTCGGGGTCGACGATTTCCGTGATCAGGCGTTCTGCCTCGTCGACATCCAGACAGGGCGTGCCGCTTACCAAGCCATCGGCCTCGAGACTGTTGAAGATGCGCGTGACGCGCGGACAATCGACGCCGATGGTGCGAAGCTCGTCGGTGCGTGCGAAGACCTCGTGCGGCTCACCTTGCAGCGCGATCTGGCCGTGATCGAGCACCAACACACGGTTGCAGTACTCCGAAAGCAGAGCGACCTTTTGCTCAACGACGACGATGGTGATGCCGAGTGCGCGGTTTGCCTCACGCAGCGTCTCGAAGACCAAGGTGGAACTGGCGGGGTCGAGTGCTGCGGTTGGCTCATCGAGCACTAAGACGCGCGGACGCATGGCGAGGATGGCGGCGATAGCTACCTTTTGCTTTTGACCGCCCGAGAGGGTGGCGATCTCGCGGTCGCGCAGGTCGCTAATGCCGACGGTCTTAAGCGTCTCGCTCACGTGCTGCTCGATCTGGTCGTGCGGAACGCCAAAGTTCTCGAGACCAAAGAGCATCTCATCCTCAACGACCGAAGCGACCATCTGCGTGTCAATGTCTTGCAGCACGCTACCGACGATCTGCGATATGTCGGTGAGCGAGACCTCGCAGGTGTCGTGGCCGTCAACTAACACGGAGCCATAAAAGGCGCCGGTGTAGTGGTGAGGCACGGCGCCCGACAGACAGGCGGCAAGTGTGGACTTACCGGCGCCCGAGGGCCCGATGATGCCGATGAAATCTCCCTTGTTCACGCTGAGCGAAACGTGGCTGAGCGCCTGCTCGGTTTGCGTGCCATAGGAGAACGAGACATCGTCGACGTTGATGATCGTTTCCATGGATACCTTTCATAGTCATTGGGGACGTTCTTACATGACAAGTCGTTTAGGAACGTCCCCAAAAGCTCGTTGTTTGGGACAGTCTTTGGTGGTGAAGCACGGAAACGGCTTTACGAGGTGCCCCAGGTTGGCGCGAAAGAGGAGCGAAGCGTACTTGGGTACGCGAGCGACGAATGAACGCCAAGATGGGGTGGCTCGTAAAGCCGAGCAGGTTAGTTGAGCTTAAGGGCCTTCTGGATGGGCAGGTAGAGGGCGCCGACCAGAATGGCGTTAAATACGGCGGTCATGGCGACGACGGGCAGCATGGCTGCGGCGAGCTCGCCCACAACGCCGAGCATGGCCATCTTGATGACCATGAAGATGACGCCCGAGACAAAGGTGGTCACGAATGTTGCGGCGATGGCGACGACGGGCTTAACCTGGCCGTCCTTGGCGGCAGCGTTGACAATGACGGCCATGAGCATAGCGGCGATGCCCTCGGCGGCAAAATCGACAAACGGCGAGGTGGTAGTGATCTGGATCACGGCCGCCGAGATGAGACCAATGACGAGCGCCTGGCCAATGTTGGGACGAACGACCAGGATGGTGAGGCAGAATGCCGAGATGATGAACTCGGGGCTGATCATACCGCCCGAGATGCCCGAGATTGCCTTGCCGACGGTGAAGTTGAGGATGAAGCCGGCGGCAAGCAGGATGGCGAGCAAGACGAGGGCGCGGACGTCGAGTTTGCCGCGGTCGGCGGTCTGGACGGTGCGGGGCTGTGCGGTGGTTGTGTTCTGAGACATTGTTAAAATCCTTTCGGAAGGGAAGTACAAGAGAAGAAAGCGGAGGCGCGTGGTGCGAACGCGATCGGGCTCGAGATAGAAAAAGGCCCCCGGTCGAAACCGGAGGCCTTCCAATCACCTAGAGCGCAAAAACAGGCGTGAGGGACTCACTGTCGACCGATCGTATTCGCATCACGCCACCACCAGTTGTTGAGGGACTTCATCGTGTTCATCATCTTGGTGGCTCCTTTCGTGATGCCTTGGCGCGGTCGCACCTCGTTGCTGTTGCGCTGCACTATAGCACAGCGAAGTGTGTGCGGGGAAATCTTTTTTGAAAAGATTTCGGCGGCGTTTCCTGCCGGTCAAAAGGGCAGGCTGAGCGGGCGGGATGACTCATGCGACCCCGCCCGTCTCTTGGAACGCAAGGGCCTTAGGCCTTCTTGCGACGATAAAGCACGAAGCCGCAGACACCGATGATGACGACGGCGCCAACGGCCATGGCGGCCATGTTGTTGCCCTCGGACTTCTCCTCGGTCGCCTCTTCCTCAGCCTCGGGCTCGGCAACGTCCTTATCGGAGAGAGCCTCGTCGGCGTAGGTGATGGACTCGACCAGGCAGTCGTTGTCGGCATCGTAGTCACTCGGGACGAACTCCTCGGAGAAGTCGCCCTCCTTGAGGTAGTCGCGCATCTCCTCGAGCATGGCCTTGCACTTGACGTAGGTGTTCTTGGTCGCTGCCTTGCCGGCCTTGTTGGCCAGGGCGGTGCGGGCCTCGGTGTCCTCGGCGGCCTGCATGGCCTCGTCGACGGTCAGGTTCTGTTCAATGAGCTCCTTCTGCAGGGCGTCGAGATAGGCGCGGACGCCGGTGGCGCAGCTGTCGCGGTTCTCATAGGCGAGCGTGTTGATGTCCATGAGGACGTAGTTGATGGAGTTCTTGGGCTCCTCGTTGTTCACGACGTCTTTCTCTTCACAGTGATCGAAGGAGACATCCTGATCGCTGAAGTAGGGGCTGACCTCGGTGAGCAGTGCGGAATAGAGGGGGATAGCGACGGAGAACTCGGCGTTGGAGAGCATCTCCCACTGGATGGTCGCGATTTCGGGGTCCATGCCGTGACGGATCTGGAAGGTGTGGATCTCGGTGTTGCGGTTGGAGCCGATGGCATAGGCGCCGTCGGTGTTGGCGTTGAGGCCGGCGACATTCTCGCCGCGAGCGGCGAAGGAACGAATCATCTCAAAGGTGTTCCAGTCGGACTTGCCGGGCTGGAAGAACAGCGGCTGCATCTCGTGGACCAGGGCGCCGGTCGTCGCACGAGCGTCTTCGCGCTCGTCCTTGACGATCTCATAGTCGGTGCCCTCAGCAAGCGGAGCCATGAAGTAATCGCGGCCCTGGACATAGCGCGACCACTGGTGCATACCGGCCTCGCTAATCTCCTCGCCGTAGGTCTTGGCGACGTCGAACTTGCCGTCGGTGTACTCGGCAAAGCCCTTCTCCTTAGGCATGGACTCGATGCCCTCGGAGTGGAGGCAGTTCTCGGTGTCGTCGAGGTCGACGTCATAGGTGAGGTTGCCGATGTTGGGGTTGAGTGAGGCAATATCGTCGGTGAGCCTCATAGCGATCCACTGGTGGCCGGAAAGCGCTGCAAACAACCAGGTCTCGTTGTTGTCGGCAATGATGATCTGGTCGTTGGAGCAGACGCCCTGCTCGTCAATCAGGCTGCCGAGGAGCTCGACACCCTCACGGGCCGTGGCGCTCTCGCCCAGAATGACGCTGGCGTAGTTGTACTCGCCGATGCCGGTCTCCTCGGTGACGGGGTCGGCTTCCTCTGCCTTCTCGTTATAGGAGGTGCTCAGCGTGGCAGAGCAGGAAACGCCCTTTTCGTTGATGCCAGCCTCGGAATATGCGTCGTAACGATCTTCCCACTGAGAGGGGTTGTCGCGAACGAAGGTGTAGCGGTAGGTTGCGCCCTTGGACTTGTACTCAAAGCCGGACTCGACCGAGGTGTACTTGCTGCCGTCCTTGTGTGCGGGCTCGATGCCAAAGTGCTTGATGTAGCGCGGGCCGAAGTCCTCGGAGCGTCCGTAGTACGTGTTGCCGTCTGCCGTGAGCTGGCTGCCCATGTAGATCTGGGTGCAAGCGAGCGCCGAAGTCGGCATGGCCATAATGGCCGCTGCTCCAAATGCAAGGCCGCAGCCGAGCTTCTTGAGCGTGTTGACAGGATGAGTAAACCTCATGATCCCTCCCAACTGTTGAAACCCCGCGAAACCGTACGGAGTTTCAGCTAATAAATACATCTACTAGCCTAAAGGAAGTGTAAAGAGTATTCATTCGACAACAGCTTTTACTCGATGAGCGTGAAGAAATATACGATGAGCGGATAATAATACTCATTTTATTGCTT
>CABSBK010000039.1 GCA_902475865.1 uncultured Collinsella sp. | reverse complement strand
CATGTGAAGTCGCCTGCTCGGACAGTCCTGACTCGCGCAGAGAGCACATTAAGTGCTCTCCGGCTCGTGCGGAACTCGCGATCGACTTCACATGCCGCCGTGCGGCCGGGGCGAACGCGAGTCCCGAGGTTTTCAAAAAAGCGGTCGGCGCGCAGTGCGCCGACCGCCGATATATGGGGTCTGATATTTTCTACCAGTAAGGGCATCTTACTCGTCTAGGAGATCCTCTGGCATGTCGTTGCCGTCGCCTAGGTCGACTGGGGTATTTTCGGCATCGACCGTTGCCTCGGCCTCGGCGCCTTCGGGCTTTTCCTTAGCTGCCGTCATGCGGGCGACAGCGCACACACGGTCGTTGTCGTCGACGGTCATCATCTTGACGCCCTGGGTGGCTCGGCCGGTCTGGCTGATCTCGTCGGTCTTGACGCGAATGACCGTCGCGCCTTCCGTCACGATGAACAGCTCGTGCTGCGGACCCACCGTCTTCATGGCCGCGAGGTTGCCCTTGCGCTCGGTCATTTGGATGGTGTAGACGCCCTGGCCGCCGCGGTTCTGCTCTGGGTAATCCGCAACCGGCGTGCGCTTGCCGTAGCCGCGCTCGGTGATGACAAACAGGTCACCGTTGCCGTTGGTAACTTCCATACCCAAAACGCTCACGCCGTCCTTCATGCTAATACCGCGAACGCCGCTGGTGTCGCGTCCCGTGGCGCGAACCTGGTCCTCGGGGAACATGATCGCCTTGCCCGCAGTGGTGGCCAGGATGATCTTGTCGCCCTCGCGCACACGGCGCACGGCGAGCAGCGCGTCGTCGTCTCTCAGATTGATGGCGATCAGGCCATCACGGCGGCTGCGGTCGTAAGCGCTCATCACGGTCTTCTTGACCATGCCGCTCTTGGTGGCAAACATCAGGTACTCGTCGGCGGGGAACTCGCGGCAGCTGATGACGCTCGCGATCTTCTCGCCTTCCTCAAAGGGCAGTAGGTTGACGATCGCGGTGCCGCGCGCCTGGCGCGTACCCACCGGCAGCTCGTGCACCTTCAGGCGGTAGACCTTGCCCTTGCTCGAGAAGAACAGCACGTACTCGTGCGTGGATGCGATAAACATCTCGTCGATGACGTCGTCCTCTTTAAGGTTGACGCCCGACACGCCCTTGCCGCCGCGCTTCTGGGCGCGGTAGGCAGCCACCGGGATGCGCTTCACGTAGCCGGTGTGGGTGATGGTCACGACCATGTCCTCGTCGGCGATGAGGTCCTCGACATCCAGATCCTTTTCGACATGGCTGATCTCGGTGCGGCGTTTGTCGCCGAACTTTTTCGAAATCTCGCGCATCTCCTCCTTGATGACGCCCAGGATCTTCTCCTCATGCGCCAGCAGGTCCTCGTAGTAGGCGATGGCGCGGCGCAGACCGTCCAGTTCTTCCTGGATCTTGTCGCGCTCCAGGCCAGTCAGGCGGCGCAGCTTCATCTCGAGGATGGCCGTGGTCTGCTCGGGCGTAAAGCCAAAGCGCTCGATCAGGCGGCCGCTTGCCTCGGAGTCGGTCTGCGAGGAACGGATAATGCTGATGACCTCGTCGATATGGTCGAGAGCCATCAAGTAGCCCTCGAGGATATGGGCACGTGCCTGGGCCTTCTTAAGGTCAAAGCGAGTGCGGCGGGTGACGACGTCGACCTGGTGGTCGATGTAGTGCTGCAGCATCTCGCGCAAGCTCAGGCATTTGGGAACGCCGTTGACGAGTGCCAGGTTGTTGGCGCCAAAGGTCGTCTGCAGCGAGGTGTACTTATACAGGTTGTTGAGCACGACCTGCGGAATGACGCCCTTCTTGAGCTCGATGACCAGACGGATGCCCTTTTGGTTGGACTCGTCGCGCATGTCCGAGATGCCCTCGATGCGCTTGTCGTTTACGAGCTGGGCGATCTTCTCCTGCAAGGTGCCCTTGTTGACCATGTAGGGAATCTCGGTAAAGACCAGGCGGCTGCGACCGGTCTTGGTGGATTCCACGTGGGCCTTGGCACGCACGGTAATGGAGCCGCGACCGGTCTCGTAGCTCTGCCTAATGCCGGCGCTGCCCATGATGATGGCGCCGGTGGGGAAGTCCGGACCGGGCATGATCTGCATAAGCTCGTCGACGGTGGCGTCGGGATTGTCGATCAGGTAGCAGGTGGCCTCGATCGCCTCGGTGAGGTTATGCGGGGCGATATTGGTGGCCATGCCGACGGCGATGCCCTGGCTGCCGTTGACCAGCAGGTTGGGGAAGCGCGCGGGCAGCGCCACGGGCTCGGCGAGCGACTCGTCGTAGTTGGGCTGCCAGTCGACGGTATCCTTTTGCAGGTCGCGCAGCAGCTCCATGGCGGGCTTTGCCAGGCGGCTCTCGGTATAACGCATAGCCGCCGCGCCGTCGCCGTCAATGTTGCCGAAGTTACCGTGGCCGTCGATGAGCGGCGTGCGCATGGAGAACCACTGCGCCAGACGAACCATGGCCTCATAGACCGCGAAGTCGCCGTGCGGATGGTACTTGCCGATAACTTCGCCGACCGTCCAGGCCGACTTCTTATGCGGGCGGTTGGGGTAGATGCCGCTCTCGTTCATGGCGTACAGGATGCGGCGGTGCACCGGCTTTAGGCCGTCGCGCACGTCCGGCAGGGCGCGCGCTGTGATGACCGACATCGAGTACTCGATGAACGACTGCTTCATCTCGCGGCCGAACTCCGAAATCTGGAGCTGGCCGCCGTTGATATCCTCGCCGGCCGAGGCGCCGCGATCGACCGCACCGAAGCTCTCCTCGAGCTCGGCGTCGTCATCCTCGTCCTCTTCATCCTCGGCGTCGGGGTTATAGGAATCCGGATCGCCGTCCTCGCCCTGCTCAGCGCGGGCGAGCAGGCGCTTCAGATCATCGGGCATACCGGCGTCGCCGGCCTCGCCCATACCCTCGTTGTTGTTGATATCGTCTGCCACGTTACCTCCTCTTAAGCGTCAAGGAATCGTGCATCATGTGCGTGCTTCTCGATGTACTCGCGGCGATAGCCGACCTCGGAACCCATGAGCTCGCGCACGGCGCGGTCCGCCACCACGGCGTCCTCGATCGACACGCGCTGCAGGATACGAGTCTTGGGGTCCATCGTCGTCGAGGCAAGCTGCTTGGGGTCCATCTCGCCCAGGCCCTTGTAGCGCTGAACGGTATAGCCCTTGCGCTTCTTGGTGATCTTGCCGTCCTTGGCCTTGCCGTCCTCGTCGTTGTCGTCGGGGTTCAGGCCCAGGCTCTGAATGGTGTCGCGCAGAATCTCGTCTTCGGGCTGGCGGCCGTTGGGATACACGTAATGGATCTTGTTGCGTACCTTAATGCCAAAGATGGGCGGGCAGGCAACATAGACATAGCCGGCATCGATCAGCGGGCGCATGTACTTGTAGAAGAACGTCAGCAGCAGGATGCGGATATGCGCACCGTCGACGTCGGCATCGGTCATGATGATGATCTTGTGGTAGCGCGCCTTGGTGATATCGAAGTCGCCACCGTCGCCGGCGCTCGTCGTGACGCCGCAGCCGATCGCGGTGATGAGCGACTGGATGGTGTCGCTCGAGAACGCGCGGTGGTCACCCACGCGCTCGACGTTCAAAATCTTGCCGCGCAGGGGCAGAATCGCCTGGATGTCTCGGCGACGGCCGTCCTTGGCCGAACCGCCTGCCGAGTCGCCCTCTACGATAAAGAGCTCGGTCAGCTCGGCATCGCGCACCGAGCAGTCGGCGAGCTTGCCGGGCAGCGACGCCGTCTCGAGCAGACTTTTGCGACGGGTCGCCTCGCGCGCCTTGCGGGCGGCGTTGCGGGCCTTGCAGGCCTGCTGGGCCTTCTTGACGATCTCGCGGGCGGGCTTGGGGTGCTCCTCCAGATAATCGGTCAGTCCATCGGTCACGATCTTGAGCGTGAGCGCGCGCATGTAGGAACTGCCGAGCTTCGCCTTGGTCTGGCCCTCAAACTGTGGATCGGGCAGTTTGACCGATATAACGGCCGAAAGACCCTCGCGCACGTCGTCACCGCTCAGGTTGGCGTCCTTCTCCTTGAGCAGGTTCTGCTTGCGGGCGTAATCGTTAATCACGCGGGTGAGGGCGGTGCGGAAGCCCTCGAGATGCATGCCGCCCTCGGGGGTGTAGATGTCGTTGGCAAACGACATGACGTTCTCGCCATAGCCGGCATTCCACTGCAGGGACACCTCGACCTCGCCCATCTTGGTCACGGGCGCATCCGGATCCGATTTACCCTCGATATAGATGGGCTCCTTAAAGGCCTCGGGGACGTCTTTGCCGTCGTTGAGGAACTTAACGAAGTCGATGATGCCGCCCTCGTAGCAGAACTCCTCCACGTGGGGAGTCGCCTCGCGCTCGTCGGTCAGCACAATCTTTAGATTCTTATTGAGGAACGCCGTCTCCTGCAGACGGTTGTGCAGCGTATCGAAATCGTAGACACAGGTCTCGAAGATCTCGTCGTCGGGCCAGAAGTTGACGGTGGTACCCGTCGAATCCGAGGTGCCCACGACCTTCATCTTCTTGACGGTCTTGCCGCGCGAGAACTCCATCTCGTAGACGTTGCCATCACGGCGCACCTGCACGACTACGCGCTTGGACAGCGCGTTGACGACGGAGATGCCCACGCCGTGCAGTCCGCCCGAGACCTTGTAGGCTGAGTTATCGAACTTACCGCCGGCGTGCAGGATCGTCATGACGACCTCGAGCGTCGGGATCTTTTTGATAGGATGCTCGTCGACGGGGATGCCGCGCCCGTTGTCGACGACCGTGATGGAGTTGTCGGCGTGGACCGTCACCTGAATCTCGGTGCAGAAACCGGCCATGGCCTCGTCAACGGAGTTGTCAACGATCTCCCACACCAGGTGATGCAGGCCGCTGGCGCTCGTCGAGCCGATGTACATGCCCGGGCGCTTACGAACGGCCTCGAGACCTTCGAGAATCTTAATCTCGCCGCCATCGTAATCGTTTTCGTTTGCCACACGTCCTCCTTCAGCTAAGAAAATGTGTACAGCCTTACTAGTTTATCGTAAAAAAATACCCTCGGGAACGAGGGTATTTGGCTCTACAAGGCCACCAGATGCGATTTAAGGCTCTTTTTTGCTTTGCACGCCCTTGGCCCACTCGGCACTAGCTCTCATGGCATTCTCGAGGGCCTCGCGCAGTTTTTGATCTTCGATGGGCGCCACTTGGCGCTCAATCTCGCCGCGTTCGGCCTCGCTGAGATCGGCGTGCGGAGCCGGCGGGCACTCGGTCACGGCTGGGCGCAGGCGCTCCTTGGCAGCCGGCGGCGTGTGACCGGGCGCGGTCGTTTTGAACACCAGGCCGTCCACATGCGCCCCGGCCCGCTCCATGCGTGCCCGGATGATCTCGCGCAGCAGCGTCATCTCCTGCGTCCACGAGGGCGAATCGAGATACACCAGCAGCTCATTGGACTCGGGCAGGTAGCGCAGGCCCGTCACGTGGCGTCCCTCGCGCGTGCCCGAGCACACCGCATTCCAGGCGCGATAGACCGCACGGGATTCCTCTGCAGCCTCCATTTGCGCGCGGCGCTCAGGTGTTGCGGCCGCCAGGATGCGCTGACGCTCGGCATCCAAAAAGCCGCCAAAGGCAACCGTTCCGTTCTCGCGCTCGTAATTAGCACGTCTCACCCATGCTCACCACCTTGGCTCGATCAAGCAGGTCATCGGTAAAATACCCCAGATTGGTGGTGGTTATGACCGTCTGGATGTCATCACCGATCAGCTGCAGAAAAGCGCCTCGCCGCCCGGCATCGAGCTCGCTCATCACGTCGTCCAAAAGCAGCAGTGGCGCGGTGCCCAGGATATCGCGCGCCACGGCCACTTCTGCCACCTTCCAGGCAAGCACCAGCGTTCGCTGCTGGCCCTGGCTGGCAAATGAACGGGCCGATCGGCCCGCGACGGAAAACTCAATCTCGTCGCGATGCGGACCCACAAGCGTCACGCCGCGGCGCATCTCCTCATCGGCACGCTCATCGAGGGCCGCGAGCATATGCTCGTATGCCCAGTCCTTAAGTTCCTCGCGCCCCTCGGTTTGAGGCAAATCCCCCAGCGTGGACACATAGGACACGCCTGCGTCCTCACCGGACGCCACCTGCCCATACGCGGCGCGCACATGGCCTGCCAGTCGGTCGAGCAGGGCCAAACGATGTACGAGCAGGGCTGACCCGGCGCGGGCGATGGAGTCATTCCATGCGCCAAGCATCTCGCGGCAGCACCAGGACTCCTTGAGCAGGGCGTTGCGCTGCGTCACGCAACGCCCGTAGGTGCTCGCCAGGTCGGCGTAACGGGCGCTCAGTTGCACGCCAAAGTCATCGAGGGCGGCGCGGCGCACACTGGCACCGCGTTTGACCATATCCAGATGATCGGGGCAAAACAGCACGCTCGGCAAAACCCCGCGCACGCCGGGGGCCGAACATCTCTTGCCGTTACGGCTAAACGAGCGCTTGCCGTCCTCAACGCCCAGCCCCATATCGAGCACGCGGCCATCGCCCTCGAGTCTCAACTCGAGCCTGCACGAGCCCGTGCCGTCGTGCACGAGCTCGGTAGCGGTGGGATGCCTAAACGAGACGCCGCTCGTCAAAAGCTGCAGCGCCTCAATAAGGTTGGTCTTTCCCGCCGCGTTGGGCCCCGCAAGCACCGTCACGCCCTCGTCCAGGTCAAGACGGTAGCTATCGAAACTGCGGTAGCGCGCGACGGAAAGGTTGCGGGCAAACATGGTCATGGCGCAGCGCTAGATGCGAACCGGCATGACCAGGTACAGGTAGTTGATCTTGTCGTAGGACTTAAAGATACCCGCCTGCGAGTAGCTCTTGAGCTCCAGCGTGATCTCCTTCTCCTTGGACAGGGCATTGAGGCAGCCAAAGATGTAGTGGTAGTTAAAGGCGATGGTGCCCGACTCGCCCTCGGCCTCGACATCGATCGTCTCCTGCGCCAGATCCTGGTCATTGGAGATGGAGGACAGGCCCATCTGACCGTTCTCGACATCGATCTCGAACTTGACGGCGGGGTTCGCGCTCGCGATGACCGCCACGCGCTTGAGGGCGGCATTAAAAGCCGCCACGTCGATCTTGACGCTCGTTACGCACGAATCGGGGATGAGCTGCTTGTAGTTGGGGTACACGCCCTCGATACGGCGCGACACGTAGGTGGTGTTGCCGGCCTCAAAGACAACCTGGGTGTCGGTGGCGCCGATCATGATGGTCGCCTGGCTGGCCATGATGCTCAGGGCGTCGTTGAAGGCGTCGGCCGGAACGTTGAGCTCAAAGGACCCCTCGAGCGTCGAGGTCTCGACCTGGGTGTCGCATACAGCCAGACGGAAGGAGTCGGTTGCCACCAGGCGCACGGTGTTGTTCTCGACCTTCATGTGCACGCCTCCCAGGATGGGGCGGGCCTTATCAGTCGAAGTGACGCGCCACACGCGGCCGACCATCTCGGACAGGATATCGGTCGGGAGCTCCACCGCACTTTCGATGGCATAGGCGGGGAACTCGGGGAAATCGTTGGCGTCGAGCGTGTTGAGGCGGAAGGAGCTCTTCTCGCATCCGATCAGCACCTGACGCTCCGAGAGCTCAAAGGTAACCGGGGCGTCGGGAAGGGTCTTCGTAATGTTCGAGAGCATCTTGCAGGGAATCACCATCTCGCCCTCTTCTTCGACATGCGCGGCAATGCGATGACGAATCGAGATGGTGTAGTTAGAGGTTTGGAATTCCAAGATGCCGTCCTGCGCCTTAACGAGCACGCCCGACAGGATGGGAAGGGTAGATGCCGAAGCGACGCCTTTCATAACGACGCCGATGGCTTGCGTGAGCGAGCTTTGGCTGACGGTGAACTTCATCTTTTAATACCTTTCTATAGATATAAATATCTTAATAATAGTAATAGCACTGACGAAACTGTTTATTACTCCCAAAAGCGCTGGTCAACCC
>CABSBK010000038.1 GCA_902475865.1 uncultured Collinsella sp. | reverse complement strand
TCGAGACGAGGGCCAAGCCAGATAGGCCACCTCGCCCCGCTACCTTCACCATGCGCCCGAGCGTGCTAAACTAGCAGCATCTATGCCACCGCGAACGGCTCGGCTCCGCGCCTGCCGCTCGCAAACGAACTTTAAACGCACGAGGGTTGGCCATGCCGCTTTTCTCGCAACATACCGCCCGGTTCTCGCCGGACGTTCCCTTGGAGGGCACCAGCTCTCGCGAGCTGCTCAAGCGGTTCCAGCCGCTCGAGACGCTTGCGACCGGCGGTTTTGGCTCCATCGAGATTTGCCGCGACACGCACCTGCGCCGTCGCGTCGCCATTAAGCGCATTCCCCTCACAGGCGGTGCCGACATGCCCGCCAGCGACATCATGGATGTCCTGCGCGAGGCACACACCGCCGCCATGCTTCAACATCCCAATATCGTACAGGTTATCGACTTTACGCACGATACCGCCTATGCCTACCTAGTCATGGAATATGTCGACGGCATGTCCCTAGCCGAGTTTTTGCATCGCGTGGACGGCCATTCGCTCACCTTTGACGAAGCCGCGGCAATTGCCGACGCGCTGGGCCAGGCGCTCACCTTCGCCCATAGCAACGGCGTGCTCCACCTGGATATTAAGCCCGCCAACGTGCTCATCGACCACTCGGGCAATGTAAAGCTCACCGACTTTGGCATGGCGCGGCTGTCGTCTGCCGGCGGCTTTGGCGGCTCGCGCGGCGGCACCATCGGCTACATGCCACCCGAGCAGCTCGATATCGAGACTGGCACGGTCGACGAGCGCGCCGATGTCTTTGCTCTCGCATGCGTGATCTACGAGGGCCTGTGCGGCAGCGCTCCCTTTATGGCCGCCACGCCCGGCGACTCGCTCGGCCGCATCCTCGGCGGCGCCACCTACCCCAGCGAGCTCATCCCGCACTTTCCCCCGGGAGCCGAGGCTGCGCTCATGAGCGCCCTCTCCCCCATGCCGCAAGACCGCCCCAACAGCATCGAGGCATTTTGCGACCAGCTGCTCGCCGGCTTGGGCAGCGTGCGCGAGGGCCGTCGCAGCCTGGAGCAGATGGTGGGCGAGCTGTCGGATGACGAGCGCGCGGCGGACGATATCGAATCGTTGCCCTATGAGGACGACACCATCGAGGTCGACCCCGCGCTTGGCTGGGCCGGCACGCGCTGGAGCCACGCGCGCGATTACACCATGCGCGCCATCTCGGCGCTAACGTGTGGTGCCTTTAGCTTTCTGATCATGCAGACGGCTGGCGTCGCGGCGCTTCCCGGACTTATCGCCGCGGCCATCGCGATTGGGGCGGCCGCCGGCCTGGCCCCGCAAATTGGCTCGGCTATCTCGGCCGTGGGCTTTTTGGTACTTATGGCCAACACCACCATGCAGGCGCAGGGCATCCTGTCGATGCTGCCTGTCGCGGTGCTCTTTGCCGCCACCATGTCCGGTTGGTGGATCGCCTGGGGCCGCACCGAGGCCGCCGCGAGCGCCGCGCTCACCTGCGTCGTGGCACTTGGCTGTCTAACGGGCGACGTCCTCCTTGCCGCCGGGGTCGCCGCCGGCATCGCGGCCTTTTGGCTCGGCCCGGCAAGCGCCGCGGCCGCCACGGGGATGGGCGCGCTTTTTGGCCGCCTGGCTACGGTTGCGCTTTCCGCCGGAGGCGTGCTGGGGCTCGGCAATGTTGCCGCGGCGCTGGGAGACATGCTCTTCTGGGCTGCCGTTATGCTCGTCGCGGCGACAGCTGCACTGGCATCTCTGCTGCTCAACGCCCATGCCAAGCGTGCCGAGCAGGGCTCGAACCTGACTGCAATCGCCGCCATCGCCGGCTGCGGAATAGGCACCGCGGCGTCACTCTGTCTTGCACACCATATGGAAATTGCCAGCCTTGCGGCCGCGGTCGTCGTCAAGGCGGCGGTTGCGGGAACCCTATCCTCTATAATCGTTGGGATATGCCTATATTTGCTCGGATACCAAAGAACCTATACGGAGAGTGATCTTTCGTGAACTTCCTGAACATCTTCGAGGACCACGTGGCCGGCATCTTCGGTGCCACCCGTGCCCCGTTCTCCTTTAAGAAGCTTGCCAAGCAGGCCGCTCGCGACATGGAGGATCAGACTCTGGTGATCAACGGCGTCAACACCGCGCCGGCACTCTATACCATCCTGATCGCCGCCGACGACGATCCCATGCTCGCCCCGTTCTACCCCGAGCTTTCGCGCGAAGTCCGCGAGTTTGTGAAGGCACAGGCCGAAAAGCGCCGCTATGTGTTTGTCGGCGAACCTCTCGTTCGCTTTATGATCGACCCACAGCTGCGTGCCGGTAAGTTCTCGGTCTTTGCCGAGAACGTCGACGCCCCCACGCTCGGTCGTCTGTACGAGGAAGAGCGCGCCTACCAGAATGGCCTGGGCCAGAACAACTCGGCCGCAAGCCGCGCCGCCAGCGCTCCCCGCGCCGGCAAGCAGCAATTCGCCGCTCCGCAGCAACAGCACCCCGCCGCCATGCCCCAGCAGCCGACGCCCCGTGCCGCCGCTCCCGACCCGCTCGCCGTGGCCGATCCCTTTGCGCCCAACGTCCCCGACCCCGCCGCCGCGCCCATCCCCGTGCCGCAGACCGTCTCTCGTGACGCCCTCGCCAGTATGGGCGGAGCCGCCGCGACCGGCGCCGCCGTGGGCCTTGGCGCCGCGGCCGGTATTGCCTCCAACATGGCGAGCACCCGCGCCCCGCAGCGCCCGCTCGCGCAGCTCGTCGACGTCGTGAGCGGCGAGAGCCACAGCATCACTTCCGCACAGGTGACCATCGGTCGCGAGCGCTCGGTTTCGGACATCGCCCTGCGCGACCCCAACGTGTCGCGCCGTCACGCCCAGCTCACCTTCACCGGTTCGGACTGGTCGATCGAGGACCTCAATTCCACCAACGGCACGCTCGTCAACAACCGCCGCATCACGCGCTGCCCGCTGCGCAACGGCGACCTGCTGACGTTTGGCCTGAGCACCTTTGAATTTAGGGGATAGTCGCTTATGAACATCGATATCGTCCTTTTTGCAGGCCGCATCGTCCTGGTCGCCCTGCTCTACATCTTCCTGTTCGCCGTCATGAAAACCGGCGTGGGACTCGTACGCGGCCAGCGCCGCGACTCCGCTATCTGGACGATCGATGTGGACAAGGGTCCGCGCGGCATCCGTGGCATCCATGTAGACATGCTCGGCCCCGTCATCGTGGGCCGCTCGCCGTCCTCGGACATCTGCATCAACGAACCGTTTGTCTCGGCCTCGCACGCACGCTTTTCGTTGCAGGGCCCGGCACTCATCATCGAAGACCTCAACTCGCTGAACGGCACGCTCGTTAACGGCCGTCAGCTGGTGGAGCCCGCAACGCTGCGCGAGGGTGACGAGGTCCAGATTGGCGACGTGGTCATGAAGGTGAACCGTCGATGATCGACGAGGAGAACAAGTCCGCAACCATGCCCGAGACGCCGACTGCCCCCGCAGCTGCGCCGGCTCATGCCGCTCCGGCGCGCCCTGCGACCGTGGAGCCCGAGGACACGGTGTTCTCCCTGCCTCTTTCGCATGTAACTCAAGAATATCCGGCACTCGTCGATGACGAGGACGCCGACGCCGAGCAGCTCGACGCCCCCATCGGGGCGCACGCTGCCGAGCAGCCCGCGGAACCGGAGGCAACGCCCGCACCGGCTCACTTTGCCGAGCCCGTCGCCGAGGCGATTAACGAGAGCGCTGCCGTGTTTGCAGCCCCCGAACCTGCCGCGCCGGTATTCCCCGTCGCCCCGGCAAGCGAGGCGGCACCCGCATCTGCAACGCCTGCCAAAGTCGAGCAGCCCGCTGCCGCGCCCGCCGCAGCCCCCGAGCCCTCCGCTCAACCCCAGAGCACGCCCGCGCCGTCGCACTTTGCGACGCCCGAGCCGACGGCTGTCGAGCCGCAGCAGGACGGCGATCCCGCCGACCGCGTAACCGAAGATCTCAACCTTCCGGACGTCTCCGACGCCGAGTCGGGAGACGATGCCGAGTCGGGAGACGATGCCGACACCGTCTCCCCCGGCGACACCGCCGAGATCGATGTCGCCGCTGTGGAGGCAAAGCTCAAAGATCCCGGCTCGACCATGAGCTTTGAGCCGCTGACCGACGAGCGCATCGAGACCGACTCGACCTACGACGCCGGCACCACCACGCAGCTTATGTGGGGCGCCCGCTCCGACGTCGGATGCGTACGCCCGCACAATGAGGACTCCTATCTGGTGCAGTCGCCGCTCTTTTGCGTGTGCGACGGCATGGGAGGACACGCCGCCGGCGAGGTGGCATCCTCCATCGCCGTCGAGACCATCGCCAAGACGGCGCCGCAGTCCGCCGACGCCGCGCGCCTGGCCGCAGCCGTTGAAGCCGCCAACGCCGCCGTGATCGAGGCCGCCCTCAACGGCCTGGGCAAACCCGGCATGGGATGCACGGCCACCTGCGCCTACATCGAAAACGACACGCTCGCTATCGCCCATGTGGGCGACTCGCGCGCCTACCTGCTCCACGAGGGCACGCTCATCCGCGTGACCCGCGACCACTCCTACGTGGAGGAGCTCGTGGATGCCGGCGAGATTACGGCCGACGAGGCCCGCGTCCACCCCAACCGCTCGGTCATCACCCGCGCGTTGGGCTCGGATCCCGCCATGTATGCCGACCACTTTACCCTGCACATCGAGGAAGGCGACCGCCTGATTCTGTGCTCCGATGGTCTTTCGAGCATGATTCCCGATAGCGATATCGAGAACATCGCCACGCAGTCCTCGAGCGCACAGATCTGTGTCGACAACTTGGTGGACGCGGCGCTCGCCGCCGGCGGCCACGACAATGTGACCGTGGTGGTCGTCGACCTGGTCGACGACGGCGTCATGCGCGAGGCAAAACGCGTCCGACGCCGCAATGTCACCATCGCCACCGTCTTGGCCCTTGTCTTTGTGCTGGTAGCAGGCATCTGGGCATACACGGGCATCACCGGCTCCTATTACTTGGGAACCTACCACGGCAATGTCGCCGTCTGGCGCGGCCTGCCCGGCAAGACGCTCGGGGTCGAGCTCCACTGGCTCGAGAGCGAAACCAGCATCAAGCTGTCCGACCTGCCCGAAGACACGCAAAACCGCCTGAAGGCAGGCATTCCGCAAACGAGTGTCGACGATGCGCAGGACACCATTTCCAAGTACCGCCATCAGATTGACGAGGAGCAGACCCGTCAGGTGATTGACGCGCAAACGATTCGCGACAACACCGATCAGGAATCCACCTCCGAATCAGATTCCGAGAAAACCGCCGAACAGTCAGCCGAGGCCGAAGCCTCCGATAAGAATTAGAAAGGGAGTGCCGCTTATGAGTCGCCGCAACACCGAACTGCTCTTGCTCATCGCCTCGGCGTTCCCCGTCATCCTGCTCTATGCGATGTACGTGCTCACCGCGGGTGCCACGATTTCCTTTGAGACGCTCGCCGTGCCGATCGGCCTGTTCGCCGCCTTCGCCGCGGCGCATATCGCCGTGCGCATCCTGGCGCCCGGCGCCGACCCCGCCATCCTGCCCATCGTCTTTGTGCTCTCGGGCATCGGCATCACATTCGTGACGCGCCTGGCCCCCGACCTCGCCATCTCGCAGCTCATCATCTTGTTTGTCTCGGTGGCGCTCATGGTGGGAACGCTCGCACTGGTCAAGAACCTCGACGTGGTCATGCGCTACAAGTACACCTTTGGCATTATCGGCATCATCCTGCTGATGCTGCCGATCTTTATCGGCACCACGATCTCGGGCTCCAAGCTGTGGATTCGCATCGCGGGCTTCACCATCCAGCCCGGCGAGTTCGCCAAGGTCCTCATCGTCTTGTTCCTGGCAGGCTATCTGGCCGAGAACCGCGAGCTGCTCTCCATCTCCAACCGCAAGATCTTGGGCCTCAAGATTCCGCGCTTCCGCCTGCTGCTGCCGCTGTTTGCCGTGTGGGGCGTGTGCCTGCTCATCGTCGTCTTCGAACGCGACCTGGGCTCGGCCGTCCTGTTCTACACCATCTTTTTGCTGATGCTCTATGTTGCCACGGGACGCTTTTCGTACGTCATCATCGGCCTTGCGCTGCTGGCCGTTGGAGCCGTGGGCGCCTACAAGTTCCTGTCGCACGTGCAAGTGCGCTTTCAGGTCTGGGTCGATCCGTTTAAGGATGCCCAGGGCCAGGGCTACCAGATCGTACAGTCACTTTACTCACTGGCTGACGGCGGCCTGGTTGGCGTCGGCATCGGCAACGGCATGGCAAACAACATCCCCGTCGTCGAGTCCGACTTCATCTTCTCGGCCATCGGCGAGGAAATGGGCCTTTTGGGCGGCGGCGCCGTGCTCATCCTGTTTATGCTTTTTGCCGTGCGTGGCCTCACCACGGCAGCCCGCGCCAAGTCCGACCTTGCCGCCTTTAGCGCGACCGGCCTTACGGCGGCCATCAGCTTCCAGGCATTCTTAATCGTTGGCGGCGTAACCCGCCTGATCCCGCTGACCGGCGTCACCCTGCCCTTTATGAGCCAGGGCGGCTCCTCGCTGCTGGCGAGCTTTATCATCGTCGCGCTGCTGCTGCGCGCCGGCGACGAGGCAACCGGACGCGAAGCCGAGCTCACCGGCACCGGCACCATGGCCGCCATCACCGATGACCAGGTCGCATCCGCCGCTGCCCCGACCGGTACGCGTTTTGCCAACGTGCCTTCCTACAGCCACGGCAACCACTCCGCGGGCTCTCGCATGCGTCGTCGCCTGCTCGACACGCCTGAGTCCGGCGTGCTCGGCCGCGTGGCGCTTGCCAACCGTCTGACTCGTGCCGTGTTTGCCTTTACGGCGCTGTTCGCCATCCTTATCGGCAACCTCACCTATGTCCAGGTCATCAAGGCGAAGGACTATCAGGACATGCCGACCAACAACCACACCATCGCCCGCTCCAAGTACATCCAGCGTGGCTCCATCATCACGTCTGACGGCGTGACGCTAGCCGAGTCGCTGCAACAGGAGGACGGCACCTACGCCCGTTCCTACCCCAACGGCAACATGGCCGCACACGTGGTGGGCTACGTGAGCCAGCAATACGGCACCGCCGGCATCGAGAGCGTCATGAACGATACGCTCACCGGCTCCAAGGATTACTCCAGCTGGAACAACGCCATCGCGTCGCTCGCGGGGCAGACCCAGCCGGGCAATACCGCCAAGCTCACCATCGACTCGCGCATCCAGACGGCTGCCGAGCAGGCGCTCAAGGGCTTTAAGGGCGCTGTGGTGGTCATGGATCCGCGTACCGGTGCGGTCCTTGCGTGCGCGAGCTCGCCCACCTATGACAACACCAACATCGATGCCCTGATGCAGTCGGGCGGTGGCGAGGACGGCTCCATGTACGACCGCGCCATGGACGCGCTGTACACCCCGGGCTCGACCTTTAAGGTCGTCACGCTCTCCGCGGCGCTCGAAACCGGCACCGCCAGCCTTACCAGCACGTACCAGGCGCCCGGCTCCATGGACATCGGCAACGCGCCGGTCACCAACTCTGCCAACGAGAGCTACGGCACCATCAGCCTGCAGCAGGCCTTCGCCGTGTCGTCCAACGTCGTCTTTGGCCAGGTGGCCAACGAGGTCGGCGCCAACTCGCTGGTACAGTTTGCCAACGCCTTTGGCTATGGGCAAAAGCTGGGTCAGGACCTTACCGCCGCGGCCTCCATCATGGCCGACCCTTCGCTTATGACCGAGTGGGAGACCGCTTGGGCAGGCGCCGGCCAGCCCGTCGGCATGGACCACACACCTGGCCCGCAGACCACCGTCATGCAGAATTGCGTGATCGCTGCCGCTATCGCCAACAGCGGCGTGGTCATGGACCCGTTCTTTGTGTCACAGATACTCGCCCCGGACGGGACCGTGGTTAAGACCACGCAGTCCCGCTCGCTGGGCCAGGCTGTCAGCTCTGCCACGGCCGATCAGGTCAAGCAGGCCATGCTCGCCGTCGTCCAGTCCGGTACCGGCACCGATGCCCAGATTCCGGGCGTCAAGGTTGCCGGCAAGACCGGTTCGGCCGAGACC
>CABSBK010000037.1 GCA_902475865.1 uncultured Collinsella sp. | reverse complement strand
GCGCTGTCGCCGTCGAGGAGGCCCTCAAGGCCTAATCGCGCCCGCGCGATGCTCATATAGCTGAGCTTTGGAGCCGCTACCCATCCGGGTAGCGGCTCTTTTTGTTTGCGCTGTCGCAGGGTAGCTAATGCCGATATATCAGTTGGGGCGAAATACAAGATGTGATGAGATGGAGCGTCAGAGCGTCCATGACGCCCACCTGCCATATTTGCCCTTTACCGATTTGCCGGGTCTTTGCGGCCCCATTGCCGATCACCCGTGCGACAATGCGCCGGACGAGAAAGGAATCCGATGGAATCGACTGATGTACTGGTAATTGGATCTGGCATTGCGGGCCTTTGTGCCGCCATCGAAGCGGCACGCACGGGTGCAACCGTCACTGTGGCAAGCGCCGGCAAGACCATGAGTGGATCGAGCTTCTTCCCGGGTACCTGGGGCCTCGGCCTCATCGGTCCCGTCGACGAAGACGACGAGCAGGACCTCATCGACACCATCCAGACCGTCGGCGGCGGTGTCGCCGACCCCGAACTCGTCCAAACGTTCGTCCACGGCATTCCCCAAGCGATTGACTGGCTCGAGCAAGACCTGGGCGTTGAGCTCCAGCGTCCGCAAAGCGCCAAGAGTGCTCAACAAAAGCAATTTATCCCCTGCTTTGACCACAAGACGCGCATGTGGCGCGGCCTCACCCGCAAGCCCCTTGAGGACGCTCTGACGACCTGGATCGAGTCGCTCGGCATTCGCCTACTCCCCCGCCATGAGCTTATCGACCTTGTTGAGGACACGAACGGCAGAATAACCGGAACCGTACTCTACGACCTTACCGAAAATCGAATCGTGCCCTTTGCTGCCAAGGCCACGATCATCGCAGCCGGTGGCACAGGCGGCCTGTTCGAGCGCAGCCTTACGTCGGCTGATGTGCTCAGCTCCTCGCAGGCCATCGCACTGGCGCACGGCGCAACACTTACTAATATATAGTTCATGCAGATGATGCCCGGCTTCATCGAGCCCAGGCGTAACTTGGTCTTCAACGAGAAAACCTGGCGCTACGTACATGTAGACCAGCCGGTAGATATTGCCGACGACAAGCTGGACGACCTGCTCGAGCAGCGCTCTGGATATGGCCCTTTCACTTCGCGCCTGGCCTCCCGCGCTATCGATCTCGTCATCGATCAGGCAGGTGTCGAAGGCCTGGCACTCCACTACGACTTCCCCCGCGAGGATGTCCCAGAGTTTGTGCAGACCTTTGCCACCTGGCTGCAAGACGAGCACGGCATCGCTCCGACTGACGAGATGCGCGTTGCGATGTATGCCCACGCCGCTAATGGCGGCATCAAGATCGATAAGACCGCGCACACGGGCGTTGAGGGCCTCTACGCTTGCGGCGAGGCGACAGGCGGCATGCACGGCGCCGACCGCATTGGTGGCTTGTCAAGCGCCAACGGCATCGTGTTCGGACGCATCGCGGGCGCATCGGCAGCCCTTGCAGCGCAGAAAGAGCCTGAGACACCCCTGAAGGCGGATATCGCCCTCCCCCACTACGGCATTGCCACAACAGATGCCGAACGCCTGACACACGGCCTTAAGCACACGATGAGCACCTATTGCATGATCAACCGCACCGAAACAGGCCTATCCGAAGCACTACACGAGCTTGAGGGCTTGAAGACGGAGGCAACGACCTTGAGCACACAGAAAGCCCAGGACAGCGAAGTCGCAGCCCTCGCCCGCCTGCAATCGCAGATTCAGCTGGCACAGGAAATGGTCAAAGCCATGCGCAAGCGAACTGAAAGCTTAGGTTCACACTATCGAGCAGACTAAGCTGAGCGCCTGTCCAAAACAGAACACAACTTGTCGATGCTGGTAACGCTTACGCATTTCCCCAGCGTCTTCGCGCGAGCCGCCGAGGGCGACAAAGCTGCCCGCACAAAGCCCAAGCCACGAGGGAGCTCCTGATGGTCCACCATGATTGATAGACGGCTCCGGCAACAGGGCCATTATTCGCATGTACCTCTTGCGGCGAAAAGATGGGCAGGGGGCTTGGGGCAGCATTCAGATTCATGCCCAAGCAACACTATCAGGAACTTCAACGGACGCACCATTCAAGCTCTCAACAAAATACCCTTCCCCGTTTGCCCGGAGAAGGGTATCGATAAAGGCGTCTCTACCAAAAGCCGACGGCGCGCAAACATGCGCGGCGCCCCCATCGAGAGCATGCTACTCGCCGAAGCCACCCTCAATAAGAGCGACCAACGTGTCCACGGCGGCAATCTCGTCGTCGCCCTCGGCACGCAACTCAACCTTATCGTTCTGGGTAATACCTGAGGTCATGATAGCGATCATGGACTTAGCGTCCTTGAAGTCGCCATCCCTGGAGGCGTTGCGGACCTCAATCTTCGAGACAAACTTCGCAGCCTCGGTCGCCAGCGTCGCCGCAGGGCGGGCGTGAAGACCAGTGGGGTTAACGACCATAACAATCTTATTGTACATTTCTAACTCCTTCGTAATAGACCGAGCAATCCTTTTACCCCAACGCACACGTTAGGCAAGGCAGATACATACCGAACATCACATATGTAACCAACAACAAGAAGACCGCGGGCAACGTCGCCGCGACAAATCCACAGTCGACTACCCCTGATACAGCGGATGTCCCTCAGCGGGAACCACGCACGTGCCAGCCAGGTAATCGTGAACGCAGCGACGAGCCGGGATAATCAGGAACATGAGCAGCGACACCGCCGTAACAATCATACCCGCGATCTCCCAGTAATAATTCACGTCAACGCGGGTGATGAGCACCGCCATCTCGCGAATATACCGGGACACCACGTACCCGCTGCCTTCGAGCAAAAAGCCCACGATAACCTGGCGCCAGATCAAGCGTCCAATAGAAGGCAAGCTGCCATCAAGTGTGGCGACACGCACATGCGCAATACGCTTGCCCGGAGTCTGCCCCGGCCACACCAGCAACGGAATCAGCACAAAGTATGCGATGGCGGCAAGCACGCACAAAAGTCCGACCACAATGCCGACGCTCCAGCGATATCCCATTGCCTCGAACACGTATAGGTCGGTGAACATCTCGTTCTTATGGGTCAGCACAAGATAAACCATCACGGCCGGCAAACCAGAGACAATGCCACCCAAAATCCAGTCGATAACGTAGGCGTACAAACGTGACAGCGGGGGCGCCGACAGAATCGAGCATGCATCGGCATTCGATTCCTTATGGGTCTCGCTTGCAATGCTCGTCGCAGCAGAAGGTGCCTGCTCCGCGCTCGCCTCACGTCGCTGTTTCTTGCGTTTTTTAGTCATGCGCTACCTCACATCGAGAATACGCAACTGTTTGTCGGTATGGTTGAGCGGGCATGAAACGCCGTCTTTCAGCAACACGTCGTCCTCAATACGCACGCCGCCGACTCCAGGAATATACACGCCCGGCTCGCAGGACATAATCATTCCGTTGTCGAGCACGATGTCACCAGAGGTGTTCAACAGTGGCAAGTCGCCACCCATGCCGATACCGTGACCAAGTCCATGGGTGAAATACTCACCATACCCCGCCTTGGTAATAACACGACGCGCGGCCGCATCCACATCGCGCGCCACCACACCACAACGAATAGCATCGATACCTGCAAGGTGAGCATTCAAAACAGTCTCGTACACATGAGCCATCTGGTCGGTCGGGGCGCCAAGGAAGCACACGCGCGTCATATCGGACTGATAGCCGTTGATCTGCACGCCGAAGTCGATCAGAATCGGTTCGTGCGCCTGGACCCTGCGGTCGGTAGGACGACCGTGAGGCATGGCGCTGCGCTCGCCGGTGGCAACGATAGTATCGAACGACATTGCCTCGGCACCAGCGGCAATCGAGTAATAGTGCACGAGCGCAGAGATTTCAAATTCGGTCATACCCACGTGCAGCCGCTCGGTCGTCTTGGCGTACACGTCGTCGGCAACATCGACCGCATGCTGAACCGCCGCGATCTCGGCTTCATCCTTGCGCAAGCGCATCAACGCCATCTCGCTGCCCAGCAGCGTGATGTCAAGGCCCAAGCCTTCCAAGTTGCGGTATTCCGAAATCGTGATTTCGGACTCCTCGATGCCCAACGTAGAGCAGCCACACTCTTTGAGTGCACGCTCAAGCTCGGCCAGATAGCTCGTCCCCTGCTCGTGGACACGAAACTCCAGATCGAATTCGCGTTCCCGAGCCTCGTTCACGTAACGGCCGTCCATGATGAGAAAACCACGGTCGCGCGTAAAGAGCACCTTGCAACCGCTGCCGGTCAACGTGCCCAGATAGCGCTTCATGGTCTTGCTCTTGATTAACAGCGCATCGAGCTTGTGCTCGTCCAAGAAGGTATAAATATTGTCCACATGTGCGTTCATCGAACGTATCGCCTTTCAAAGGAGCCCGACAATGAGGTCACTCCCCCATCGCCGGGCTTTCATGCTTTCGAAATCAGCAGGTACAGGCACCGGCTATTTCAGTTGACTAGAAGTCAAGATCAAGATCCTCGAGCAACGCCGCATCTTCGGCAGAAATCTCGGAATGCTTCTCAGCCGCCACACGGGCCTCTTCAGCCAGTGCACGCTTCTCGGCAACCTTGCAGAACGGGTAGTACACGATCAGCGCAAGGACCAGCTGGACCACGTTGGCCACAATCGACGTCCAAGACATGTTGGTCAGGAAGCCCTCCAGGAACACACCGACGTAGGGAGGCGTGAAGGTGGAGCAGGGCACCCAACCCCAGCTCATGAACCAGAACGGAATGGAGGACAGAATGCCGCCAAAGATAACGAACGGGATGAAGAAGATCGGGTTCAGAACAATCGGAGCACCGAACAGAATCGGCTCGTTTACGCCGAACAGCGACGGGATGAAGGCGATGCGGCCAATCTCGCGCTGAGCCTTGGACTTGGAGAACATGAACCAGATAACAACGCCCATGGTCACGCCCAGTCCGGTGAAACCGCCAAACGCAGACATGGGACCAGGGGTGAAGATGTGGGTAGCGACACCGCCGCCCTGAACCGCAGCGATGTTCTCAGCCAGGAACTGCGTGGAGATCGGCTGAACGATCGGGGACAGAACAGAGGGGTGAATACCGAAGAAGAAGATGAAGCAGCGCAGGATGTGGTAGAAGGTAACGGCAAGCGGGCTGTCCATCGAACCGACGAGCGGGGCCAAGATGATTGAGAAGATCTCGTTGGGCATGATGCCGAAAACGCCCTGGCACAAAACACGGACGCCCAAGAACAGGCCGATGACGATAGCGGTGACCGGGATAATCTCAAAGGAGCTCGAAATAAAGTCGGGCACGGTATCGGGCATCTTGATGGTAAAGTGTCGCTTCTTGCACCAACGATACACCTCGACTGCGAGCAGCGAGGCAACCATGGAAACGAACAGGCCCTTGGAGCCCATGCCGCCCAGCGCGATGCCGCCGGCCTCGTCCATTTCCATGCCAAGCAGTAGGAAGCCAACGAGAGCCATGGACATGGAGCCAGGGATGTCCAGGTCATAGGACTTGGCCAGGTGATAGGCGGTAACGACGGAAACGAAGACCGACATCAGACCCATGGAAACGTTGTAGGCCAAATCGAAGTACTGGGTGTTGTTCAGAATCCAAACGGAGATGGGGTTGGTCTCGCCAATCATGTTGGGAATGGCGGCTGGGATCAGGCAGAACGAACCGATCAGCAGCAGAGGGGTCATGGCGATCATGGCCTTCTTAACTGCGGACAGGTGACGCTGCTTGTCCATCTTCTCGGCAACAGGGCCAAGATAGGTGTTCAGCAGGTTTTCGAACTTATCGAAGGCACTCTGCTTTTTCTCTACAGTCTCCGACATACGTCGCATCCTCCATTTCAGGGAATATCAGACAGGGGTTTACTGGTTTGCCTTGGTGGCCTCGCGGGCCATGTCAGCCTTTTTCTTAGCGATGAGCAGCTGCTTGAACACGGTAGCGCCGTCCATCTTGCCGTAGGTCTCCTGATCGACGATCACGTACGGGATGTGACGCGGCTCGATCAGGGGCCTGATGGACTCGAACTTATGGGCGATTTGGGGACCCATAATCAGCGCGTCCATGTGATCGATCTCCTGATCGAGCAGGTCGGCGGCGATAGCCTTAAACTCAAAGTCATCGTCGTTGAGCTTCTGGCTGTTATGGATCGTCTGTTTGATACGATCCATCAGCATGGTGGTGGAAAAACCACCGGCACAGCACAGAACGATGTTCATCTTTGCCATTGTCTTGTCCTTTCTAACGACAAATAAAGACAGTTTGAGAAGGGACGGGCTGCAGCGATCGAGGCGCGCATCGCCCCTTCGCAGACGCGTGTCCTACGCCTACTTGGCCTGGGCGTCGCGCTCCTCGAAGATCTTGACGATCTCCTCGATAAGATCGCGAGCGAGCTGAGAGGTCATATAGTGATCCTGGGCGTGGACCATAAGCAGACTTGCAGCATCGGCGTTTTCGGCACCAGACAGGGCTTGGGTAATCACCTCGGTCTGAGCGGCATGAGCGGCCAGGTCGGCCTCCTTGGCCTCGGCGAGCAGCGCACGGGCGCCCTCGTAGTCGTGCTCGCGCACGCAAGCGAGCGCGGCGAACGCCTTGCCCTTGCTGGCACCGGCAGAGCCGATGATGGTCATAATCTGCTGTTCGTTGTTTTCCACCGAATAAATCCTTTTCTGCTCGGCGGGCGCGTCATCATTTTGGCGGCGTGCCCGATTGAAACCATTGACTGCGGAGCGCTACTCGAAGCTCTTGAGCTCCTCATAGGTGGCGCGATCGATCGAGGTTGCCAGCGCGCACAACAGATCGACTGCCGCGTCCAGATCGGCACCGCGCATGACCGACCACGAGCCGTGGCAGTAGCGCAGAGGTACGCCGATCACCGTTGCCAGCTTGCCATCCCCCACCAGGTGAGCGGTGCCGGCGTCAGTGCCGCCGCCCTTGAACAGATCGCGCTGGAAGGGAATGTTGTTCTTCTCAGCGGTGTCCACGATGAAGTGCAGCAGCTTCTCGTTGGGAACGTGCATGCGATCGTAGTGCACGATCATGGGGCCGTGACCATTCTTGCGGCTGTTATTCCAGCCGCGATCGAACTCAGGCGGATTGGCAATATCCACCGGAATGACGATATCGGCATCCAGATGCGCCGTGGCCGTCTGAGCACCGCGGCAGCCAACCTCTTCAGAAGAAGAGCCGGCGAACCACAGCTCGGCTGCGTGTGGGGTGTTGGCCAGACGCTTCATGGCCTCGGTTACCACGTACACACCGGCGCGGTCGTCGAACGCCTTGCCCAGCAGGATGTCACCCACGGGCTTGAGCTCACACTCGGCGGCAAAGGTTCCCCAGTCGCCAATCTCAATGCCCAGCTCACGGACCTCCTCGGCCGTCTCGCAGCCAAAGTCAATGTACATATCGGTCGGAGTGCCGTCGGCATCGCGCTTGGCAAACAACACGCCGCGCACTTTCTCGCCGCTACGCGTCTTGATACGCACGATCTGGCTCTCAACGCTGTTCTTACGCGGACCGCCCACACCGATTACATGAACCATGCCGATATCGGAAATGTAGCGAACCATAAAGCCGGCCTCGTCCATGTGGCCGGTAAACAGAATGCGAACCGGATTCTCCTCGGTTCCCGCGCTCTTGAACATAATCGAACCGAGTTTGTCGTACTCGACAGCGTCGGCGATATCGTCAAGCTCGGCGTGCATGATTGAGCCGACCTCACCCTCGCTGCATGCGACAGCTTCTGCATTGCTCAATGCGAACATAAGCTCCTTATTCATTGGCAACCTCCCCTTGTGGTTGAACGGCGACGTGTGGGAAAACACGGTGCACAGGCACCGGGGTCTTCGTCACCCACCTTCGATGGCGGCGCCCACAGTGGCGACGTCTGAAAGCAAGTGTATCGACAGTGCGCCACAAATGATGTATCCGGGCTTGCACCGTAGCGGTGAAACGGTGAAAGGGCCTCTCTCTTCACCGTGGCCGTGCAATTGTTAGGGATGGGGCGCCACGCGCATCTTTGCCATACTTGATTGCAACATGTGCCACCGCAAGTGCAAATCACGCTGGCGGTGCACGACCTGCAGACGCGGGTCGCTTCAGTTTTGCCA
>CABSBK010000036.1 GCA_902475865.1 uncultured Collinsella sp. | reverse complement strand
GAAAAACGCCTTTTTGGCCACATATTCGATGCCCTGCGCCTTGCAGTCGTCCTCGTTCTCTCGTTCCACCTGCGCCACATAGCTCAACAGCTGTAAAACGATATCGGCGATCAGCGTGCTGGTCACATCCGATCCGCCGCAATCTCTCGCACACGTATCGAGCAACGGCATGTCCAGCACAACGATGGCCGCACCAAGTTCCTTGGTTATACGACGCCATTCCTCGAGTATCTCGCTGTAGTTTCGACCCAGCCGATCGATGGAAAGCACCACCAACACGTCGCCGGAAGCCAAGGCATGAAGCAATTCCCGATACCGCGGGCGATCAAAGTCCTTACCGCTCGCACGGTCGGCAAAGACATTCGCCGGCTCCACGCCATAGGCGCTCAGCGCATCCAACTGGCGATTCAAATTTTGATCACGCGTGCTCACCCGCGCATACCCATATACTGTTGCCACAACATCCCCGCTTTCTCGTAAACCTGCCAAAAAGGGACAGGTTTGTTTTGGTAGGTCCTATCTCCCAAAAGCATATGAAGAAGCGGCCGAGCCCATGGCAGGGCAATCAAGAGACGCGCAAAGAGGGCGGCCCCGAAAGACCGCCCTCTACGCTCTGCCGATACTCACTCCGTGCCGGTTAATGAATGAGCTTAAAGTCCAAATGTCCGCGAGTAGTGTTGACGCGCGAGACCTCGATAATCACGCGCTGGCCCAACTCAAAACGACGCCCCGTGTCGGCACCCGTCAACGTGAGCGCGTCCTCGTCAAACTCAAACCACTCGTTACCCAAACTCTTAATAGAAACCAACCCCTCAACCTGCGTCAGATCGAGACGCACGAATAGTCCCATGCTGCTGACCCATGAGACCGTTCCGGCATAGCGCTCGCCCAGGCGATCCTCGTAGTACTGCGCAATCTTGATTTTTTGCGTCGCATGGCTGGCAGCGTCGGCCGCACGCTCGGCATCGCTGCACGCGCGGCAGATTTGCGGCAGGATGCGCGGAAGCGACTCTCTGCCTTTTCCGATCAACCTCGGCGTACGCACTAAGGCGTCTTTTCCACCCAGCTGCTCGTATGCCAGCTGCAGCTTGAGCACGCGATGCACCACCAGATCGGGATAACGGCGAATGGGGCTTGTAAAGTGGCAGTAGCACGGCGCGGCGAGCGCAAAGTGGCCCTCGTTGCGAGGCTTATACAACGCACGCTGCATACTGCGCAAAAGGAGCGTGTTGACGAGTGGCGCGTTAGCCGTGCCGGCAGCGGCGTCAACCGTCGCCTGCAACTCATCAGGACTTCCCAGGGCAATGCCCGCCGCACGGCGATCATCGATGATACCGAGCTGCGCCAGCGCCACAGCAGCACCGTGCAGACTGTCGGGGCTGGGGTCATCGTGCACGCGATAGCACGCCTCGATATCGCGGTCGGCCAGCCACTCGGCGACGCACTCGTTAGCCAGCAGCATTGCCTCCTCGATAAGCGAAGTTGCGCAGGAGCGCTCGCGTGCCACGATCTGCACGGGCACGCCGTTCTCGTCCAGCAGCGCGCGAATCTCGGCCGTATCAAAGTCGACCGAACCGCGTGCGCGACGTATGCGACGCCGAAGCTCCGCGAGTTCGTTTGCAGCGACCAGGAAATCGGCCAGGTCAACGTTACAGCCGCGAGCGGTGTCCTCGCACGCAAGCCCACGCTCAAGCGCTTTCTCGCGCGAAGCTTCAGCCGCAGCGACATCCTCCGCAGCGCCCTCCAACACGGAATACTCAACTGCGCCGGCACGCACCAGCAGCGCCTCGGCGCCGTCGTAGTCCATACGCACACGCGAACGAATCACACTGGGATAGGGGTCGTAATGGCGCACGCGGCCCTGCGCGTCAAGCTCGATGTCGACGGTAAACGCCAGGCGATCCTCATCGGGGCGCAGGGAGCACAGGTCCCGAGACAAGCGCTCGGGCAGCATGGGAAGCACACGGTCGGCAAGGTAGACCGACGTCGTGCGATGGCGGGCCTCCAGGTCGATATGCCCGTCCCAGGCAACATAGTGCGAAACGTCGGCGATATGCACGCCCAGCTTATAGCCGCCCTCGGGTGTGCGCTCGAGCGAGATGGCATCGTCAAAGTCGCGCGCATCAACCGGGTCGATGGTGATGACAAAGCGATCGCGCAGGTCACGACGAAGCGGGTCTTTAAGCGCTGCAGTCACATCGAGCGAAAGCGCCTCTGCCTCCGCCAGCGCCGCCTCGGGATAGCTGTCGGTATAGCCATAGCGCGCCATAACATATTGGACGCCCAGATCGGGCGCATCGTCGCCGCCGATACGGCGCTCAAGAGTCACCGTGCCCGACTCCAAGCGCGTCGGGTAGGTTAGAATGCGCGCGACGACGACATCGCCAGGATGCACACCCAGGCGCTCCGCCGAAGTGTCCTCGGGCAAAACAAAGAAATCGGCTTTGAGACGCGAATCGAGCGGTTCGATCACACCAAGCGGGCCGGCCGTCTGATACGTACCCACCACGCTGATGGCGGCACGCTCGATGACGCCCTCGATCACGGCACGACGATCCCCACGCGGTCCCGCCTTGATGCTTACGGCCACGGTATCGCCGTCCATAATCTCACGCTTACCGCGACCCATGACCTTGTAATCGCCGTTGTCGGTCACGACATAAGCGCTGTGCTCATGGAGCTGCACGCGGCCAGTCATGCTCGGGCGACGCTCGCTGCGCACCGGCCCGCGTTTATTGCGTGCGCTACGCTTATGTTTGTTATTGCGCCCCATGGCGCCTCCTTACTATCGATAGCCGTTACACCCCAAGAGTCTACCCAAATGATCCCTAGGGGACGGAGGAAAACGGATCATCGCGGCGCTGGTCTATCTATGTGATCCGTTTTCCTCCGTCCCCTAGGGATCAAAAAACGGGCCGCCCCTGGAAAGGGACGACCCGTTGCAAACGGCATATCCGCAGCGCCTACACGCGCAGATAACGGCGCATGGCGATGGCAGAGCCAAAGAGGCCGATGAGCACGCCAACAAGAATCAGTGCGGCGTAGGTCACCAGATAGTACTGCATCGGCAGCGCAAACGACATCCAGCCGACACTCTCCTGCAGGCGCGGAACCAGCAGGTTGCGCAGCAACTCCAAAACACCGATGGAAAGCAGCGAGCCCAGAATGGCCTGCAGCACGCCCTCGGTAATGAACGGCCCGCGAATGAAGCCGTTGCTGGCGCCCACCAGGCGCATAATCGCAATCTCGCGACGACGCGCCGTGATGGACAGGCGAATCGTGTTGTTGATAAAGATGAACGCGATAAAGGTCAGCAGGCCGACGAGCACCACGGCGGCAATACGGATGTAGTTGGTCACCTGGAACAGGCGGCTCACTTCCTCCTGGCCATACAGCACGCTCGCGTTGACGTCGCCGTCGTCCGCGATCTTTTGGAAGTCGGCATTCTTCTTAAGCTTCTTGGCCGTGCTCTCAACCTGAGACGGATCGTCCATCTCAATCGCAAACGAGGCGGGCAGCGGGTTCTGGCCGTCGAGCGCGCTCATGGTGGCGTCGGCGTTGCCCGACATCTTGCTCGTGTACTCGGCCAGCGCGTCGTCCTTATCCTTATAGGTCACGGACTTGACGTTGCTCCACGTCTTGAGCTCGGCCTCAAAGGCCTGGACGTCTGCCTGATCGGCGTCATCGCTAATAAAGGCATTGATGACAACCTGATCCTCGACGGTACCGATCACGGAGTTCAGCATCGCGGAGCCCATGATGAACAGGCCGATGATAAACAGCGAAAGGAAGATCGTAATGACGGCGCCGAGCGAGGTAGTCCAGTTACGGAAGAAGTGGCTGATAGCCTCTTTGAGCGAATAGCCCACGTTAGTTGGTGCCATAGTTGCCGTAACCTCCCCTCTCCTGGTCGCGGATTACGTGGCCGCCCTCGAGGGCGATCACGCGACGGTGCATGCTATCGACCATCTCGCGGTCGTGCGTGGCGACGATCACGGTGGTGCCGGTACGGTTAATGCGCTCGAGCAGCTTCATAATACCCAACGAAATCGCGGGGTCGAGGTTGCCCGTGGGCTCGTCGCAGATAAGCAGCGGCGGACGGTTGACCATAGCGCGGGCAACGGCGACACGCTGCTGCTCGCCACCGGACAGCTGATCGGGCAGAGAGTCCATCTGATCGGCCAGACCGACCAGACGAAGCACCTCGGGCACCTGGCTGCGAATGACGCCCTTGGGCTTGCCAATGCACTGCAGGGCAAACGCCACGTTTTCGTAGGCGGTCTTCTGCGGCAGGAGCTTAAAGTCCTGGAACACGGCACCGATCTGGCGACGCAAGAACGGAACCTTGCGGTTCTTGATCTTCATGAGGTCCTGGCCGGCGACCAAAATGCGGCCGCTCGTCGGCTTGACGTCGCGGTTGAGCGTCGAAAGCAGCGTGGTCTTACCCGAGCCGGAGTGACCGACCAAGAAGACAAACTCGCCAGGATAGATCTCGATGTTGATGTCGTCGAGCGCGGGCTTGTTGGGCTGTGCCGGATAGATCTTGGTGACGTGCTCCATGAGGATGACGGGCTCGACACCGGCCTGCTTGGCCATCTTCTTGCGGCTGGCCTGCGGATCGATGGGCGCAAACACCGACGTAAAGTCGGGGTTGTTGAGCGCATTGTCGAGGCTTGCGACCTCGGCGGCCTGATCGCTCTCGACCACCGGGGCAGCAGGCTGCGTGGGATCGGGAATAGCGGCAAAGAGACCGGACTGCGCAGGCTGAGGAGCCGGCGTCGCAGGGGCCATGGGGTCGGGAATGCCGGCCATGGTAGGCTGCGGCGCGACAGCGTCCACCTGGGGCTGATCCACGCGAGCGGTCACCTTCTGCACGGGTTCAAAACCCGCGGCCTCGGAAAGCTCGACATCATTGATGGGATTGTTGGCAAAGGGATCTGATGCCGGCTGTGCCTGATCTGCCGGCTGTGCGGGGATCGGGCTAAACAGCTGATCCTCTGAATCCGGGGTGGCGAAACGAGTGCCCGCGGCGCCTGGCTGCGTCTTGGGGGCGTCATCGCCCGCACCGGAGGTACGGAAGTGGTTACCCACTGGTGCTCCTTATCGTCGTGCGTTTAAACTACATGAGCGCTTTGTATTTTAGCAGCATTAGCTTTGCTGCACATAAGAAGCATGGCGGGGTTTTGGTCTCACCGGCCGCGCACAGGGTTACCTCCCAAATCGTCCTCGGACATGTCGGAGTCCCCGCTGCGCGCTTCGCGCGGCAGGGGCTCCTCCGTCCTGCGGAAAGATTTGGAGAGTAACCCTGTGCCCGGTCTGCGGCTACTAAGGAGTCGCCGCGTTTCTATTAGGTGCAGCAAATGCATGCTTGGGAGGGTCTGAATTGCACTTTGTTGGGATGGGCCCGTTTCCCGGAGGAAGCTCTTGCTTGACGCGTTTTTGATTTGATTGTTGCGCAACTCGGATTTGGATTGTCGATTTACAGTGGCCTCGATAGGAACGCCTATGGTTGTGGGGGCCAGTATGAATTGTCCTTATTGTGGAGCTGAGTTGCGCGATGGCGTGAGGTACTGCACAGCGTGCGGGGCTGCCGTCAATGGCATCTCTGCTGATTCTGGGCTTCGGGTAAAGCCTCGGAACCACGTTGCGGTCATCCTTGTCTGCATGCTGGTAATTGGCATTGTCGGCAGTAGCTGTATGGGCCTTCATCTGCGGCAGGTGTTGTCGCACTTCGTATCCGCCCATTCGGAGCACGCCATTGTGCTGGATGTCACGGCTGCGAGCTGGGACACCGATAACGGGGCATCGCGCGTTCCGATACACATTACGGGCAAGACCATCGACGGAATAACGGTCGACAGGATTGAGTTCGTCGCCTCTGACGGCTCTGGCATCAATCTCATACAAGGTGTCTACACGCTCGAGGCAGCAGGTTCCCCTATCGCTGCGGATGGCACGATCTATCAAATTCCATGCACGAGTGCCACACTCGTCCTCGATGATGCCTTTGCCATGGGTGAAACGATCGATCTGGCCGAGCTTGCAGAACAGGATTCAATTCTCACCTTCTGCCCCATTGATGCCGCCGATGTGACCAATGACGAAATCTATGATGCCGCCTTGCTCGCCATGACATACCGAGGCAGCGATGCCCCCGATGTCGCTGCACTGTGCCAAGCCGCAATCAATCGTCGCGACGGAGCCAGCACAAGCGGGAACGCCTTCGAAAGTTGCGGTGAAATGCGGATTAATTGAGCCTTTAGGCTGGCAAAACAGTCCTTATTTCACCGCAACTGAAACAGGGGCGCCCTCCAAGAGAGCGCCCCTGCCGGGTTTCCATAGTACTGGCGAAGCAGTCCTTGAGATCCGCCTTGCCTTATGCCAAGAACTCCTTGGTGGTCGCCACGATGTTGGCGGCGTCCAGGCCGTACCTGTGCAGGAGCTCGGCACCCGGGCCGGACTCACCGAACGTGTCGTTGACACCGATCTTCTTGAGCGGCGTCGGGCACTGCTCGCACAGGACATCGGCAACGGCGCTGCCCAGGCCGCCGATCACGGAGTGCTCCTCGACGGTCACGACGTGACCGGTCTTGGTGGCGCTCTTGACGATCAGGTCGGCGTCGATGGGCTTAATGGTGTGCATGTTGATGACCTCGGCGTCGATACCCTCGGCAGCAAGCTGCTCGGCGGCCTCGAGGGCCTCGCCGACCATCAGGCCGCAGGCAATGATGGTAACGTCGGCGCCCTCGCGCATAACGATGCCCTTGCCCAACTCGAACTTGTAGGTCTCGGGGTCGTTGATGACCGGCGAGGCCAGGCGGGCAAAGCGCATGTACACGGGACCGTCGCACTCGTAGGCGGCGCGCGTCACGGCGCGGGCCTCGACGTCGTCGGCGGGAACGATGACGGTCATGCCGGGAATGACGCGCATAAGGGCGATATCCTCGCAGCACTGGTGCGTGGCGCCATCCTCGCCCACCGAGATACCGGCGTGCGTGGCACCGATCTTGACGTTGAGGTGCGGGTAGCCGATGGAGTTACGGACCTGCTCAAAAGCGCGGCCGGCGGCGAACATGGCAAAGCTGCTCGCGAAGGCAACGCGGCCGGTGGTTGCGATACCGGCGGCAACACCCATCAGGTTGCTCTCGGCGATGCCCACATCGAAGAAGCGGTCGGGGCAGGCTGCCTTAAACTTGCCGGTCTGCGTGGCGGCGGCCAGGTCGGCGTCGAGGACCACAAAGTCATCGTGCTCGTTGGCGAGCTCGACGAGGGCCTCGCCGTAGCTTACGCGCGTGGCGATTTTCTTGACGTCTGCCATCCTAGAGCTCCTCTCCGGCGGCCGTGAGCTCTGCCATGGCCTGCTCAAACTGTTCATCGTTGGGGGCCTTGCCGTGCCAACCAACCTGGTTCTCCATAAAGGAAACGCCCTTGCCCTTTGTGGTCTCGGCGATAATGGCGGTCGGCTGACCCTTGGTGGCGCGAGCCTCGGCAAAGGCGGCGCGAATCTGATCGAAGTCGTTGCCGTCGGCGAGCTCCACCACGTGGAACTTAAAGGCGCGGAACTTGTCGGCGAGCGGCATGGGATCGTTGACCTCCTCGACGGAGCCGTCGATCTGCAGGCCGTTGTGGTCGACGATCACGCAGAGGTTATCGAGCTGCTGGTTGCCGGCGAACATGGCAGCCTCCCAGACCTGGCCCTCCTCGCTCTCGCCATCGCCCAGCAGGGCGTACGTGCGGTAAGTATCGCCCCAGTGCTTGGCGGCAACCGCCATGCCCACGGCGGCGGAAATGCCCTGGCCGAGCGAGCCGGTGGACATATCGACGCCCGGGGTGTCGTTCATGTTGGGGTGACCCTGCAGGTGGCTGCCGATATGGCGCAGCGTCTCGAGGTCCTCCTTGGGGAAGAACCCGCGCTCGGCGAGCACGGCGTACAGGCCCGGAGCGCAATGGCCCTTGGAGAGCACAAAGCGGTCGCGATCGGCCTTGCGGGGATCGGCCGGGTCGACGTTCATTTCCTCAAAGTACAAATAGGTCATGATGTCGGCAGCGCCGAGCGAACCGCCCGGATGGCCGGACTTGGCAGCGTGCACGCCGGTGACGATGCCCTTCCTTACCTCGTTGGCAACCTTTTTGAGCTCTTCGTCGCTCATTGTGCCTTCCTTTCAT
>CABSBK010000035.1 GCA_902475865.1 uncultured Collinsella sp. | reverse complement strand
GTAGTCGTAGCACGATCTGAGGGCTGACCTTCGGGGACACCCCGCCGGACGAAAGAACCCCCGCCGCACGTAGTGCGCAGCGGGGGTTCTTTCATGTCCGACGACGTCCGCGAAGGTCAGCCCTCAGATCCTGCGGTGGGAGACCTAGGCCTCGTTGTACACCGTCTTGAGCTTCAGCAGGTGAGCGTAGCGGTCCATGGCAGCCTGCTCGTTCTCCTTGAAGAGCTCCTCGGCGCGCTCGGGGAAGGAACGCGTCAGCGAAGCGTAACGGGCCTCGTTCATCAGGAACTCCTGATAACCGCCCGCGGGCTCCTTGGAATCGAGCGAGAACTTCTTGCCGGCAGCAGCCTCGGGGTTGAAGCGGAAGAGGTTCCAGTAACCGCACTCGACAGCCTTCTTCATCTCGGCCTGGCAGTTCTGCATGCCGCCCTTCTTGATGGAGTGCATCTCGCAGGGGCTGTAGCCGATGATGAGGGACGGGCCGTCGTAGGCCTCGGCCTCGTGGATGGCCTTGAGGGTCTGAGCCGGGTTGGCGCCCATGGCGACCTGCGCCACATAGACGTAGCCGTAGCTCATGGCAATCTCGGCCAGGGACTTCTTCTTGGTCACCTTACCGGCAGCGGCGAACTGAGCGACCTGGCCCAGGTTCGAGGCCTTGGAGGCCTGACCGCCGGTGTTGGAGTAAACCTCGGTGTCGAAGACGAAGACGTTGATATTGTGGCCGGAAGCCAGGACGTGGTCCAGGCCACCGAAGCCGATGTCGTAGGCCCAACCGTCGCCACCGAAGACCCAGAAGGACTTCTTGGTGAGGTAGGCCTTGTCGGCGAGGATCGCCTTGGAAGCATCGCAGCCGCACTTCTCGAGCTCGGCAACGTAGGCAGCGGCAGCGGTCTTGGAGGCCTCGGCGTCGTTGACGGAGTCGATCCAAGCCTGACCGGCGGCCTTGAGCTCGTCGGACGGACCGTCAGCGGCGATGATCTCCTGCGTGGCAGCGATCAGCTTCTTCTGAACGGCCTCATAGCCAACGGCCATGCCCAGACCGTGCTCGGCGTTATCCTCGAACAGGGAGTTGTTCCACGCCGGGCCGTGACCGTCCTTGTCCTTGCAGTAAGGAGCGGTGGCAGCGGGGTTGCCCCAAATGGAGGAGCAGCCGGTGGCGTTGGAGATGAACATACGGTCGCCGGCGACCTGGGTCACCAGACGTGCATAGGCGGTCTCGGCGCAGCCGGCGCAGGAGCCAGAGAACTCCAGGTAAGGCTGCTTAAACTGGCTGCCCTTGACGTTGGCCGCGATGAGCTCCTTCTTCTCGGAGACGTTCTCGACCATGTAGTCCCAAACGGGCTGCTGGTCCATCTCCTGCTCGGTGGGAACCATCTCGAGGGCGCCCTTGGGGCAGACCTTGACGCAGTTGGTGCAGCCCATGCAGTCGAGCGGGGACACGGCCATGGTGAACTTCATGCCCTTGGCCTTGGGGCCCATAGCGTCGAGCGTGCGGGTAGCCTCGGGCGCGGCGGCAGCCTCGTCCTCGGTCATCGCGAACGGACGGATGGTGGCATGCGGGCACACATAGGCGCACTGGTTGCACTGGATGCACTTGGTCTCGTCCCAGTGAGGAACGACCACGGCGACGCCGCGCTTCTCGTATGCGGAGGCGCCCAGCTCAAACTGACCGTCAGCGCAATCGACAAAGGCAGAAACGGGCAGGCTGTCGCCATCCATGCGATCGATGGGCTCGAGCAGGTTCTTGACCTGCTGGGCGATAGCGGACTTGGTCTCCTCGGAGAGCTCGACGGGAGCGGCATCCTCGGCAGTTGCCCAGTCGGCCGGAACCTCGAACTTGCGGAAGGCGGTAGCGCCGGCATCGATGGCCTTGTGGTTGGCATCGACGATGGCCTGGCCCTTCTTCATGTAGGACTTGGTGGCCGCGTCCTTCATGTACTGCAGGGCGTCCTCGGCGGGCAGGACCTTGGCCAGCGCGAAGAAGGCGGACTGGAGCACCGTGTTGGTGCGCTTGCCCATGCCGACCTTTGCAGCCAGATCGATAGCGTCGATCAGGTAGACGTTGACGTTGTTGTTCGCGATGTAGCGCTTGGCCACGGCGGGCATGTGCTCGGCGAACTCCTCGTCGCTCCACTGGCAGTTGACCAGGAAGGTGCCGCCCGGCTTGACGTCGCGGACCATCTTGAAGCCCTTGACGATGTAGCTGGGGTTGTGGCAAGCGACAAAGTCGGCCTTGGTCACGTAGTACGGCGAGCGAATCGGGGAATCACCAAAGCGCAGGTGCGAGACGGTGACGCCGCCGGTCTTCTTGGAGTCGTACTGGAAGTAGGCCTGAACGTACTTGTCGGTGTGGTCGCCGATGATCTTGATCGAGTTCTTGTTGGCGCCGACGGTACCGTCGCCACCCAGACCCCAGAACTTGCACTCGATGGTGCCGGGGGCTGCGGTGTTGGGCGCATCCTCGGCCTCGGGCAGGCTCAGGTTGGTCACGTCATCGACAATGCCGATGGTGAACTCGCGCTTGGGCTCGTCCTTCTTAAGCTCCTCGAAGACAGCAAACGCGGACGCGGGAGGCGTGTCCTTGCTGCCCAGGCCGTAACGGCCGCCGACGACCTTGATGCCCGTCTTGCCGGCCTCGTAGAGAGCGGAGACGACGTCCTGGTAGAGCGGCTCGCCGATGGAACCCGGCTCCTTGGTGCGGTCCATGACGGCGATTTTTTTGACGGTCTCGGGGAGAACGTCGACAAAGTGCTTGATGGAGAACGGACGGAACAGGCGAACCTTGACCAGGCCGACCTTCTCGCCGTGAGCGTTGAGGTAGTCGATGACTTCCTCGAGCACGTCGCAGAAGGAGCCCATGCACACGACGACACGATCGGCATCGGGAGCGCCGTAGTAGTTGAACAGGCCGTAATCGGTGCCGAGCTTTTCGTTGATCTTCTTCATGTAGCCCTCGACGACGGCGGGAAGCTCGTCGTAGACCTTGTTGCAGGCCTCGCGGTTCTGGAAGAAGATGTCGCCGTTCTCGTGGCTGCCGCGGGTATGCGGGTGCTCAGGGTTGAGCGCGTGATCGCGGAAAGCCTGGACGGCGTCCATGTCGCACATCTCGGCCAGATCCTTGTAGTCCCACATGGCGACCTTCTGGATCTCGTGGCTGGTGCGGAAGCCGTCGAAGAAGTTAAGGAACGGGGTCTTGCCCTCGATGGCGGCAAGGTGAGCCACCGGCGAAAGGTCCATGACCTCCTGGACGTTGCCCTCGGCAAGCATGGCGAAACCGGTCTGGCGGCAGGCCATGACGTCGGAATGATCGCCAAAGATGTTCAGGGCGTGGGAAGCGACGCAACGCGCGGAGACGTGGAAGACGCCCGGGAGCTGCTCGCCCGCGATCTTGTACATGTTCGGGATCATCAGGAGCAGGCCCTGAGAAGCCGTGTAGGTGGTGGTCAGAGCACCGGCGCCCAGCGAACCGTGAACGGTACCGGCTGCACCTGCCTCGGACTCCATCTCAACGACCTGGACCGGGGTGCCAAAGATGTTTTTGCGACCCTGGGCCGCCCACTGGTCGACATGGTCGGCCATCGGGCTGGACGGCGTAATGGGATAAATTCCCGCTACCTCGGTGTACGCATACGAAACATATGCGGCCGCCTCGTTGCCGTCCATAGACTTAAACTTACGCGCCATATACCCCTCTCCTCTCATATAGGTATACAGGCCCCGGCGATTGCCGGGATGTTGGCGTGATGGGATTTTCGCTGTTGCTTCCAATCATCTGGCAGGCAGACTGAGCAGCAGGCACATGGCGTGGAGAGAAGGCATGCCAAGGCGAGGAGGGCTGCACGCGCCCCACAGGCCCAGCTACCCGTCTTGCACATGGCCGAGCGCCGCAAAGGCCGCATGCCGGATGCTCCCGGGCACGCCCCGGCGATGGGAAGCGCCCGCAACGGAAATCCGCATGCGGGCTTATTGTACCCCGCCGCCAAGCCATATTTCGGCAAATATAGGTGGGCGGTAAAGGTTTACCCCGGGTGACTGCCAAGGGGCGAGATGGCCCCTCGGACGGAAAAGTCGCAGCCTGCATCGAGAGTGGATAATCTCCCACTTTTTGCCTGTATCTTGACCAAAAGTGGGAGATTATCCACTCTCATGGGTTGTGCGTCCGAAAATTCTCTCTCGTGCGTCCGGAAATCCACCCTCGTTTCTCTATCGCCGACCACACGGCAGTTGCGGTGAAATGAGGACTGTTTTTGCCGGTCGCTGCCTTAAACAGTCCCTATTTCACCGCAACTCATTTAGGAGATGAGCTAGAGAGCGCCGAGGAGGATGGCGTAGGTGGTGGATTCGCCGAGCCTGAGCTCGTCACCGGGGTTGAGCTGAGCGGAGCGGCCAGGCTCGACCTGGGTGCAGACGTTCGTCGCGCCGTTTACCACCACGGTTCCGTTGGTGGACGACAGATCCTCGACGTACCAGGTATTTTGGTCATCGCACCACACGTGGGCATGGCGAGCCGAAACGTCATCGCCCACATCGGTGATATCGCCCTCCCCCGTCGCCAGCGCACCGATCTCCACGCCCTGCTCGCTCGGCTGAATCCAGCGCGGGGCACTTACCACGTAACCGTTTTGCACGCGCAGCAGCCCCAGCGGATGCGCCGGCGCCGCCTCGTGCTCGCCCGTGACCGTCGAGGTGCTCAGCGAGCGCGGCGTCGATGTGGCGCCGCCACAGGTCGCATGAGCGTAGTCGATGGCATAGGTCACCGAGGATCGAACATCTGCCGAGCAACCGACGGCGACAAACAGCACCAGCACGGCCTCGGCACGTTCGGCGGGCATAAGCTCCGCCGCCTGCGACAGGCGCTCGACCGCATTGCGGTAGAGGCTCGTATCCTGATGGCATTCCTCGAGCGCCCGCACCATGGGCTCGCCAGCGGGCCCGCACACCATGTTGATCACCGCCGTGGCATTCATGGGATTGCGGCGACGCAGGGCCAGATGCGACATGATGCGCGCGGTCGAGGTGCCGTAATCGGCAAAATAGTGCTCCTGCAGCGTGCCGACCGGAGCGCGCACGATAAAACGCGAGACCCAGGAGCGATCGGCGGCGCGGCTCTGTGGACTACGGCCGTCGGCGAGCGGGCGGCTCGAGAGCACCAGGCCGCACAGTTCGATATGGCTCAGGTGCGCTGCGCGCTTAAAGATGTCAAACATTGCCCCGCACGGGGTGAGCTCAGCTTGAGAAGCCATGGCTTAGCCCTCCTTGGTCGCAGAGATAGTGTCGGATACTTCGGCCGGCCCGCCAAAGGCGCGAACAGCCGCGGCTCCGCCGGCAAGCGGCGCCGCCATGGAAATTTTCGCACGTCGTGCTGACACGACGGGAAGCTCAAAGGCAAACCCCATCGCCAGCAAAAACCACGTGAGCGCATAGGTTGCAATTAAGGCGGCCACCAGGGCACCCGCCACGGCATGCTGGGAAAACACGGCGCATGCGAGTGCGGCCAGAGCCGGAACCTCACAGGCGGAAAGGGCCAACACGCCCTGCAGGAACCCCGCGCGGCGATTGCGCGCCAAGGCTCCGACGGCAATGCCCGCCACGCTCGGCAGCGCCAACGCCAGCACGGCGACGATGCCCGGCAGTGTGCCGGACCACGAAATGTGCCCCACGGCAACCGTCATCCGAGCACCCGACGCCAGCAGCGCCGCCGACACCACCACAACGGCCCATACGAGGCCGCAGACAGCCGCAGCGCCAATCATCGCAGCGCGACGGACCGCGCGACCGGACGCGTCCATGGGACAGGGCATGAGCGGCTCGGCGCGAAGCGAGCGGGCGACATTTTGCGCATAGTGGTCGCAAAATGCCGAGAGCGCCGCCTCCACCGCAGCCGGCTCGGGACGATCTTCCTGATGGCAGGACAGGCAGGCCATCACCACATCGAACAGCTGAGCGTCGACAAACGCCAGCGCATCGCGCAGATCCTCGGAATTTGGATCGAGCCCCAGCTGCTGAGCCTGTTCGGCCGCGGCAAGTGCCACATCGGGCTCGCGTCGCAGCAGTTGCGTCAAGTCGCAGCCGGGCGCGTGGGCGCCGACGGGATAATCGGGCAGCGTATCCATCTTGAGACGATAAGGGCTGGCGATATCGCGCGTCTTTTTGCGCGAGCCCGAAGTACCCGACGTGCCCGGCGCTACTTCGTACGGCGCGACACCGGCGATGAGCTCATAGACCGTGCTCGCCGCGGCATACACGTCGATTGCCGGCGACATGCGCAAAACGCGCAGGTCGGCAATATCGTCGGTGAGCATCTCGGGCGGAGCGTAGGCAACCGTCGCGCGACGCAACGTGGCGTAGCGCTCTGTAAAGGACTCCCTGCCGCCGGTTCCCGCCACCGCAGAGGCAGGCTCGAGCGCCAGCGACGAGCCAAAATCGATGAGGCACAAATCGAACGTGCCTTCGGCAAGCTGTCGGTCGAGCGGTAGGCGCGCCGTGCGCACCATAATATTGGCCGGCGAGATGTCGCGATGGACGAACCCCTCCCCCACCAAGCTCATGCGGCAGAGCAGATCGAACAGGTCGCGACCCAGGCGCGCCGCCACGAGCGGCGACAGACGCCCGGCATCGTCCACGGCAAAGCGCGGGCGCAGGCGAGCGAGCGTCTCGCCCTCGACCCACTCCATGACAATCGCGGGCACGCCGTCGACCTCGCCCCACCCGTACAAGCGGGGAAAGCCCTTAAGGCCCGAAAGGGCACGATGGCATTCATATTCCTCGCGAAACGCCGCCTTGAACTTGGTGACCAGCGCCTCGTGGGCGACATCGTCATCAAATTCGTCGCGCGTTGGCAAGATGAGCTGCTTGAGCGCCACTGCCTCGCCCTGCACGTTGACGGCACGCGTCACACGGCCGATACCACCACGGCGCATGGTGGCGTCATCGGCAAACAGCATCGTAAAACGGCGAAGGTAGGCGGGAAGCTCGTCCGTGCCCAGGGCGACGGCCGGCTCAAACCCGTCGACGCGCGCCAGGCGCAGGCCCACCATGGGATCACGGTTGAGCGACTGGGCTGCCGCAGAAGCGAGATCGTTCGTCATAGGGCGATCGCCGCCAGGCTATTGTTGAAGTTGTTAAGCGCAATGTCATCATCGCCGTAATGCCCCACCCATTGGCACAGGTTGGTGTAGCAGCCCCATAGGTTGGCGTACTGCCGATACCACTTTGAGTGGGGAGAAAACGTTTGCCGGCCAAACTCGGCACGGATGACAAACATATCGTTGGCCAGGCTATCGCACGGCCCGGTATCGCCTGTTGCGTTATAGGTCGAGACCGCGCTATTGGCGCGGGCGACATAGTCATCGAGCATGTTGTATTTGGTCACGAGCCAATTGTGGATGCTCGCCTCCTCGGCAGCCGAGAGACCACCCGAGCCCGTGTCGCCGCCGGCACCGCCGTCCGTCGAGCCGCCACTCGAAGATCCACCGCCAGAGGCGGAACCCGAACCGGAACCGCCGTCCGAGCCCGCCGAACCGGTGCCAGAACCGGACCCGTCCGAGCCGCCGGGCTTACCCGTCTGCTGCGTGTCCTGCTCCTTCTGCTGCTCCGCCTTGTTAACGACAGAAGCCACGCTGTTATTGGAAAGCTTCGTAATGACCTTGGTGTTGGTGAGCACGATGGCCTTGCCGTTTGCCAGCGTGATCTCGTTGGACGCCCGCTCGCCCTCGTCCGCGGGATCGACGCCAAACACGGTGCGCCCGACCACGCTCGCCCACGCATATCCAGTTGTCGTTCCCAAGTCGCTTTTGGCCTTGCGCCCAATATGCAGCTCGCGCGCAGCATGCGCCTGTACCATGGACGGCACCGTCATGCCATAAGCCGAAACACCGGCTATGACCAGTACGAGCGAGCAAGACAGCAGCACATACGCCCGAGGCGCCAGGCCCAGCCGGCGCCGCATGCGCACCGCGGCGCCATGCTTTGTCTGAGTGCCCCCGGGCCGCATGTGTTCTCCTCCAACAAAAACACGCCGCTTAAAAGCGGCGCATTCTTTCATATCCACATTTGAGTGTATCAGCGAACCAAAAAGGTTGCGCAACGAATGGGCAAATACGAGGTGCGAGTGGACCCATCCACGCGATAAGCGGATGAAAAGCAGGTTTGTTGCACAACAAATGCATGAACGCGTGCCCAATTATGAGCGCCCCGTGCGGCAGGCCGACGGGACATGCCGCGGAGCTGACGCCGCCTAGATCGCGCGGCGGGCCTCGATAGCGCGGCCGAGCGTGAGCTCGTCGGCATACTCCAGGTCGCCACCCACGGGCAGGCCGCTCGCCAGACGCGACACCTC
>CABSBK010000034.1 GCA_902475865.1 uncultured Collinsella sp. | reverse complement strand
CGCAACCGAAAGCGTGGCCGGCCGTTATTTGTATGCTCCCCGATGTAGGCATACCGCTCGTCTAACTAGGGGTTGCACTCGTCGCGCTCCGCGTTACCCTAATGGGCGCATTGTTTCCAAATTGTTAACGAGGGGTTGCCGTAATGGCTGACGAGCACGAAACAGAAAGCCAGGCATGGGCGATTGAGGCTGCCGCGGCAGAGGCGGCATCGCGAGCTGCCGAGGAGGTACATCGTCCTCCCGTGGTGCCGATGGAGCGCGTGGTTGATCGCACCGATATCGAGCGCGGCGAGCGTGCCGGCCAAAAGCGTAGCCAGGAGCCAGGCTTCCCGCGCTTTTTCGCCGAGCTCAATCTGGGCCTGATTCTTACGGCTTTTGCCATCGTTGCGTTTAAAACCCCTAATCACTTTGCTTTTGGCGGCACCTCGGGCGTGTCGGTTATTCTGTCCACGCTGTTCCCGACCCTGCCCGTCGGCGTCTTTATGTGGATTATCAACGCGGTTCTCGTCGTTTTGGGCTTTATCTTTTTGGAGCGCAAGGCAATCCTGTGGAGTGTCTTCGCCTCGTTTGCGCTGTCCGCTTATGTTTCTCTTTTTGAGCTCTTTATCCCGTCCGATGTCTCGATGACGGGCGATATGTGGCTCGACCTGTGCTTTGCTGTCATCTTGCCGGCGCTCGGCAGTGCCATCGTCTTTGACATCGGCGCCTCGACGGGTGGCACGGACATTCTTGCCATGATCCTCAAGCGCCGCACGACGCTCGAGATTGGCCGCGCGCTGTTGCTGGTCGATATCGGCATCGTGACCATCGCAGCCTTCTTGTACGGTCCGCGCGTCGGTCTGTACTGCGTGCTCGGCCTGTTTGCCAAGACGCTTGTGGTCGACAAGGCCATCGAGAGCATTCACCTGCGCAAAGTCTGCACGATCATTTGCTCCGAGCCGCGCAAAGTTGAGGAGTTTATCGTCAAACATCTCAACCGCACGGCGACTATCAGCCGCGGCTATGGTGCCTTTTCGGGCAAGTGCGTGACGGTGATTATGAGCGTGCTGAGTCGTCGCGAGGCCGTGCAGCTGCGTCGCTATGCGCGCGAAGTCGATCCGGGTGCCTTTATCACGATTGTCGACAGCTCCGAGATCGTCGGCAAGGGTTTCCGCGGCACGAACTAGCGCGGACACACTCATCAAACAATCGAAAAGCGCCTCGCGCGTTGCAAATACGTCATCTAAGAGTATTTGTCCTCACATTGGGTGATAATGATGCCAAAGACATCGTTTGCGATCCAGGTGATTCGCTCTAGATACGAAGGGATGATTTCGATGTTCTGTTCGCAGTGTGGCGCCCCCATGGGCGATAACGACAAGTTCTGCGGTGTGTGCGGTGCCCCCAATGTCGGTGCTGCAGCTTCCACCCCTCAGGGTCAGCCTCAGCCTCAGCAGTTTGTTCCTCAACCTGTCGCGAACGCGTCCAAGGGCTGTGTGGCTCAGGCGTTTGAGGATATGACCAAGACTCCGGGCGTGCTGCAGCGCGTGTGCCAGATTGCCTTTTTGCCGGCGCTTATCTGTGTTGTGTCGGTACTCGTGCTGTTCATCCCCGTTATCGGCGGTATTGCAGCTGCCATCGGCTTTTTGGCCGCCTACGTGGCGAGCGTGTGCGGTTCGGGCTTTGGCATCGAGTGGGGTCGCGACCTGTCGCTTAAGATCGATGACGGCATGGATCGTCCGTTGATGCGTTCCACGTCGTTTGGTCTCGGAATCTTTTCGAGCGTTATTTCGGTCGTGCTCGAGTTTATCGCTGCCATTCCCATTATCGGTGTAGTGCTTTCGCTGGTGGAGGGCGTGGTAATTGGCGCCGCGGGCTCGTATTCTTATTACGGCTCTTATGCGCTCGAGGCTGCGCTGTTTGGCTCGCTTGGCCTGCTTGTCCTGGCTATGATTGCCACGGCGGTCCTGGGGGTCTTCTTTAAGATGTTCGCCGACATTGCCGTGATGCACTTTGCGGTGACCGGTCGCGTCGAGAGCGCGTTTTCGCTCGATAAGGTTTGGGCGGCCTTTAAGAACAATAAGACCAAGCTGTTCTGCGCTTCGTTCCTTCCCGAGTTTTTGACGGGCCTGGTCGCCAACGTTGTCACATGGATCTTGACGGTCGTCTTTGGCGCCGTTGCCTCTGTCGGTATGTATAGCTACTACTATCGTCCTACGGGTATTGAGGCGATTGTTACCGGCGGTGGCATAACACTCGTGCTGTTCCTGGTTCTGGTCGCTTTTGTCACCGTATTTCTTACGGTCTTTGGCAAGATGCTCAAGCACCGTGCCGTTGGCTATTGGGTTGCACGTTATGCAAGCGAGTGGGCCGACGAGGACAAGGACGACGTCCTGACCTTTGTATTGCCCTTCGAGAAGAAGTCCGCTCCCTCGGGTTACAGTGCTCCGGATGTCGCGCCTGAGCCCGAGCCCAAGCCTGAGTCGGCACCTGCACCCGAGACCGCGTCTGCGCCCGAGCCCGAGCCCGAGCCTGACCCTGCGCCTGCGCCTGAGCCCGAGTCGGCACCTGCACCTGAGCCGGCGCCTGCGCCCGAGCCGGCGCCCGAGTCAAGTTCCGACGAGGACCCTCAGGACGAGTAGCATGCCGCCTGCCATTTGGGGACGGGGTAGAAATGGTAGAAATAACGCTTGACAGATGAGCGGGGGCGGACGTTTCGACACGTCCGCCCCCGCTTTGCTTTAGCCAGGTTGTTATGGATGGGTGTGACGACTACTCGTCGTGCTTATCCTCGTGACGAGCGGCGGCGCGGGCTTCGTGGATGCCCTTGATTGCGGCATGGCGAGCCGTGCGGGCATCATGGATGGCGTCGCGAGCCTCGGCGGTCGTCGCCTTGGCAGAGCGTAACTTGGCGGCCAGATCGGGGTTGGTTTCGGCGACCGCGGTGATCGCGGGACCGTCGAGCTCCTCTTGCGTGGGCTCGGCCAAAAAGTCGATGGCATACTGGGCGGCCACCATGGAGCCCTTTGCCAACACGCTCTCATCAATCTTGTAAAAGCAGGAATGTTGGGCGTACGTGGCGCCAATCTTGGGGTTGCGCGTACCTACAAAGGCGAGCACGCCCGGTACGCGGCGCAGGTACTCCGAAAAATCCTCGCCCGAAAGCGTGCCGCGATAATGGCCTTGACCGGCGGGACCCAGACACTTAATTACAGCCTGACGGCAGCGCTCGCTCGAGCCCGCGTCGTTTTCGACCTTGTAGTTGGCGATGGTGTAGTCGGTGAGCTCTGCCTCGGCGCCCAAGGCGGCCGCGGTATGCTCCACGATGCGGCGCATAAGTTCCGGCATTTCCTCGTGGGTTGAATCTCCGTAGGTGCGCACCGTGCCGGCGAGGTAGGCCGTGCCGGCGATAACGTTGCGCGCGGTGCCGCCATGCAGCTCGCCGACGGTGATGACGGCCGGCTCGTAGGGGCTTATCTCGCGCGAGACGATGGTCTGCAGGGCGTTGACAATCTCGGCGGCAACCATAACGGCGTCGTGGCCGCGCTGGGGCATGGCGCCGTGGCACGAGGTACCGCGGACATCGATGCGGAACCAGTCGGTATTGGCCATGCGCGGGCCGGGCTCGCAGCTTACGGTGCCGGCGTCGACCTCGCTCCAGATGTGCGCGGCGTAGGCACCATCGACGCCGTCGAGCACGCCCGTGCCGATCATGAGTTTGGCGCCTTGGCCGTTTTCCTCACTGGGCTGGAAGACGATGCGGACCTCGCCGTGGATGTCGTCTGTCATATGGCGCAGAATCTGCAGCGTGCCGAGCATCATGGCGATGTGGCAGTCGTGGCCGCAGGCGTGCATGCAGCCCTCGTTGACGCTGGAGAAATCCTCGCCGGTCTGCTCGGTGACGGGCAGGGCGTCGATGTCGGCGCGCAGCAGGATGCGGCGGCGCGGCGTGCCGTCCTCGCGATAGGCGTCGGGCGCGGTGCCGCGAAGGGTCGCCACCAGGCCCGTCTTAAGGGGACGCTCGTAGGGGATATTCATGGCGTCGAGCTGGTTGGCGATGTCAGAAGTCGTGCGCTCTTCGGCGAGGCTCAGCTCCGGGTGCTTATGGAAGTGCCGACGCTGCTTAATGATGTAGGGTTCAAACTCGGCGGCGATATCTTGGATGGCTGCGGTGACGTCGTCAGCCGCGCGAGCCTCGGTCGCCGCCATAATCTGCTGTGCCTTGGTCTTCGTCATGGTCGATTTGCTCCTTACTGGTTTATCGCAAAATCGTACAGGCTCTTTCCAGTATGCCACCTGCCACTTGGCCTGGCAAAGCTGCCGTTTGCCGCTTGGCATTTTGTAACCGAGGCGGGGGAGTACACTCGGGGGTGTTGAATTTTCTGCCAGAGATGGGGATGTCCATGCAACATATCGATCGGATTATCCGCTCCAAGAACGTCTTTACCGCGCAAGACGGCATCGATACCGCCCGCGAGCTGGCGATTGCCATCGCAGGTGACCGTATCGTCGCAGTCGGTGCGCCCGATGACGTGATCGCCGCCGCTCCCGCCGCCACGCCGGTTCTCGACTACGGCGAGCAGTTTGTCTGCCCCGGTTTCCATGACGCTCATCTGCACTTCTTCCATACCTCGGTCGGCTCCTCGCCATACATGCTCATGGATATGGGCACGTCCGAGGTGGCGCTGGTGCAGCACGCGCTCGAGTTTTCCCAGGACCTGCCCGACGACGCTTGGGTTGTGACGCAGGGCTGGCGCGACTACCGTTGGGACCCGCCCGAGCCTCCTACCAAGGCGTCGCTCGATGCGGCATTCCCCGATCGTCCCTGCGTTATGTATTCGGGCGACGGGCACACGCTTTGGCTCAACAGCCGCGCACTCGAGGCGCTCGGCGTTACGCGCGACAGCGAGCCGCCAGCGGGCGGCAGCTACGACAAGGATGCAAATGGCGAGCTCACGGGCATTGCTCACGAAGCGGCTGCCATGCAGCTGCTGCCGCGCTGCCTTGAGTGGCTGGGCGAAGATCGCATCGCAAGCGCTTACGTCGATCAAATGAGGCGTATGGCCGAGCAGGGCATCACCTCGATCTGCGATATGTCGCTCATGCCCATGCCGGGCTGCGATTTTATCCGCGACGATGTCTACGACAAACTGCAGACGACCGGCAAGCTGGGCATTCGTGCCCATCTGTTCCCCACGCTGCTGGATGACCAGTCGCGTCTGGAAGAGCTTCAGGTACGTTATGCGAACAACGCGCTGCTTTCGGCGCCGGGTTTTAAGCAGTTCTTCGACGGCGTGTCGAGCGAACACACGGCATATCTCACCGAGCCCTATACCAATCCGCGCTTCCCGGGCGACCAGGGCCGTCTGACGGTTCCTGTCGAGCGCATGCGCAAGTTGGTTCTGGCGGCAGCCGAGCGTGGCCACACCGTGCGCATCCACGTTATCGGCGACGGTGCGATTCATGCCGCGCTGGATATCTTCGAGGAGGCCGCCGACCTGTACGGCCTGCCCCAGCACGGCCATAACACACTCGAGCATCTGGAGAATTTGCTGCCTCAGGACATCGATCGTCTGCGCAAGCTCAACGTTATTGCCTCGAGCCAGCCTTGCCACATCACGCTCGACCCGGGTGGCCCGGAGCGCGACCTGGGCTTGGAGCGCAGCCGCATCATGTGGCCGTTTGCGACCTATAAGCAGCGCGGCATTCGCCAAGCCTTCGGTACCGACAGCCCTATCACGCCCGTTACCAGCATGAACGTGCTCTACACGGCTATCACGCGCCAGGACCCCAAAAGCCACTGGCCCGAGGGCGGCTGGCTGCCGAGCGAGCGCATCGATGCAGCAACGGCTCTGCGCAACTACACCCTGGGCAGCGCGTACGCAGCGGGCGACGAGCAAAACCTCGGCAGCCTGGAACCCGGCAAATACGCCGACCTGGTAGTCCTGGACCAAAACCCGCTCACCATCGACCCCCAAGAGCTGCAAGCCACCAAGGTTCAGGCCACCTACCTGGCAGGTAACTTAATCTACGAGCGCTAACCCCACATCCCACCCCTCAGTTGCGGTGAAATAGTCCCTAAAATCGGCCTTCAAGCCCAAAAACAGGAACTATTCCACCGCAACTTAAAAGAGCGCGTCCCAACAACGTGCCCCTATCTTGTGCATTCCATCCGCATCGCCATTTTGCTGCACTGACTTTTCTGAATACCGGGCCCGAATTAGTCAACCTGGCTCCCGGCATTCAGAAAATCTAAGTGCAAAAAAATAAGATTTTTTGACTCCGTGTTGTATAACCCGCCATTCGTGGGTACCATTCAACGCGTACGCAAACAAAAAGGGTTAACCCGCGCGGCATGACCGCGCAGCCCACAAAGGAGGAAACAAGCATGTCGTCTTTGAAGCCGCTTGCAGATCGCGTCCTGGTCAAGCCCGACGAGGCCGAGCAGAAGACCGCTTCTGGTCTGTATATCGCCAGCAACGCTCAGGAGAAGCCGCAGCGCGGCACCATCGTTGCCGTTGGCGCCGGCAAGGTCAACGACAAGGGTGAGCGCATCCCCATGGACGTTCAGGTCGGCGACGTTGTCATCTACGGCAAGTTCGGTGGCAACGAGGTCAAGGTTGACGGTGAGAAGTATCTGCTGATGCGCGCCGACGACATCTACGCTGTCGTCGAGGCCTAGTCTCGTCAGAATCTCTGATTCGTCTTTGAGCGCGCCCGCCGCATAGGACTCGGAAGCGGCGACGCGAGTCACATTTCTTTTGGAGGATTACCCACTATGGCAAAGAACATTACGTTCAACACCGATGCCCGCGCTAAGCTCGCCAAGGGCGTCAACACCCTGGCCGACGCCGTTACCGTCACCATGGGCCCCAAGGGCCGCTACGTTGCGCTGCAGCGCACGTTCGGTGCTCCGACCATCACCAACGACGGCGTTTCCGTCGCTAAGGAGATCGAGCTCGAGGACAACATCGAGAACATGGGCGCTCAGCTGGTGAAGGAGGTCGCCACCAAGACCAACGACACCGTGGGTGACGGCACCACCACCGCAACCCTGCTCGCTCAGGCTATCGTCAACGACGGTCTGCGCAACGTCGCCGCTGGCGCCAACCCGCTGGCCATCCGTCGCGGCATCGACAAGGCTGTAAACGCGGTCGTCGCCGAGATGAAGAAGTCCGCGCAGCAGGTCTCCACCAAGGAGCAGATCGCTTCCGTCGGCACCATCTCCGCCTCCGACCCCGAGATCGGCGAGAAGATCGCCGAGGCCATGGAGGTCGTGGGCAAGGACGGCGTCATCACCGTCGAGGATTCCCAGACGTTCGACATTACCATCGACACTGTCGAGGGCATGCAGTTCGACAAGGGCTATGTCTCCGCTTACTTCGTCACGGACAACGACCGCATGGAGGCCGTGATGAAGGATCCGTACATCCTCATCACCGACCAGAAGATCTCCAGCGTCCAGGACATCATGCCTGTTCTCGAGGCTGTCCAGCGCGCCGGCCGTGGCCTGCTCATCATCGCTGAGGACATCGACGGCGAGGCTCTGCCGACCCTGGTCCTCAACAAGATCCGTGGCGCCCTCAACGTCTGCGCCGTCAAGGCTCCGGGCTACGGCGATCGCCGCAAGCGCATCCTCGAGGACATCGCCGTCCTCACCGGTGGCCAGGCCGCTCTGGACGAGCTGGGCGTGAAGGTCGCTGACATTACCGCCGATATGCTCGGTACCGCTAAGTCCGTCACCATCTCCAAGGACAACACCGTCGTCGTCGGCGGCGCTGGCTCCAAGGAGGCCATCGACGCCCGTATCGCTCAGATCAAGGGCGAGATGGAGAACACCACCTCTGACTTCGACCGCGAGAAGCTCCAGGAGCGCCTGGCCAAGCTCTCCGGTGGCGTTGCCGTCATCAAGGTCGGCGCTGCTACCGAGTCTGAGCTCAAGGAGATCAAGCATCGCGTCGAGGACGCCCTGCAGGCTACCCGCGCTGCTGTCGAGGAGGGCATTGTCGCTGGCGGCGGCGTCGCCTTCATGGACGCTGCTCCTGCGCTCGACGCTGTTGAGATCGACGACCCCGAGGAGAAGATTGGCGTCGATATCGTCAAGAAGGCTCTGACCGCTCCGGTCGCTACCATCGCCAAGAACGCTGGCTTTGAGGGCGCTGTCGTGGTCGACAAGGTTGCCGAGCTGCCTGCTGGCCAGGGTCTCAACTCTGCCAACGGCGAGTGGGGCGACATGATCGAGATGGGCGTCCTCGACCCCGTCAAGGTCAGCCGCGTCACCCTGCAGAACGCTGCTTCTGTCGCCAGCCTGATCCTCATCACCGAGGCCACCGTCTCCGATGTGCCCAAGAACACTCAGCTTGAGGACGCTATCGCTGCTGCCACCGCTGGTCAGCAGGGCGGCGGTAT
>CABSBK010000033.1 GCA_902475865.1 uncultured Collinsella sp. | reverse complement strand
AGTAATACTTGTTCAAACAACTAGCCAAATAGCGTATCGTTCAAATCAGCAAAAGGGGCAAAGTCCCCGAGCCAATCTCCGAAGGCGGCGGCAAAGGGTGCCGCCACGGTGTGAAAGGGTGGATTGTAATGAAGAACGAAATGAGCAGAAGGCAGTTCCTGGGCTTTGCTGGTTCCGCGGCTGCGGTTCTTGGTCTGGGTCTCGTGGGCTGCGGTGGCTCCGCCGGTTCCGGCTCCTCTGCTTCTGGTGACGCTGCCGAGGTCTACTTCCTCCAATTCAAGCCCGAGGTCGACAAGGAGTGGAAGGAGATCGCCAAGGCCTATAAGAAGGAGAAGGGCGTCGAGGTCAAGATCGTGACCGCCGCTTCCAACACCTACGAGGAGAAGCTTAAGTCCGAGATGTCCAAGAGCTCCGCTCCGACCCTGTTCCAGGTCAACGGCCCCACCGGTCTTAAGAACTGGAAGGATTACTGCGCCGACCTGTCCGATACCAAGCTCCGCGGTGAGCTCATTGATGACTCCCTGGCTCTGCAGTCCGACGGCAAGGATGTGTGCATCGACTGGGTTCAGGAGAGCTTCGGCATTATTTACAACAAGCAGCTGCTCGAGAAGGCTGGCTACAAGGCCGAGGACATCAACTCCTTCGACAAGCTGAAGGCTTGTGCCGACGACATCCAGGCCCGCAAGGACGAGCTTGGTGTCGAGGGTGCCTTCACTTCCGCCGGCATGGACGACTCCTCCAGCTGGCGCTACACCACCCACCTTGCCAACATGCCGCTCTACTACGAGTTTGAGAAGGAGCACAACCAGGAGGACGACGAGATCAAGGGTGAGTTCCTCGACAACTACAAGCAGATCTTCGACCTGTACATCACCGACTCCACCTGCGATCCTTCGCAGCTTGCCTCCAAGACCGGCGACGACGCCACCAACGAGTTCGCAACCGGCAAGGCCGTCTTCTACCAGAACGGCTCTTGGGCCTACTCTGACCTCGTCAAGGCCGGCATGACCGACGATCAGATTGGCATGATGCCCATCTACATCGGTGTTGACGGCGAGGAGAACCAGGGCCTGTGCTCCGGCGGCGAGAACTACTGGTGCGTCAGTTCCCAGGCTTCCGAGGATGCCCAGAAGGCCACCGAGGACTTCATGTATTGGTGCGTCACCGCTGACACCCCGACCAGCATCATCGCCGACAAGATGGGTCTGACCGCTCCGTTCAAGAGCGCCAAGGAGACCACCAACGTCTTCTCGCAGCAGGCCGTTGCCATGGCCAAGGACGGCAAGAAGACCGTCGCTTGGGACTTCGTTTACATCCCCTCCGAGGAGTGGAAGAAGAACCTCAAGCAGGCTCTCATCGCTTATGCTGCCGACAACACCAAGTGGGACGGCGTCAAGAACGCCTTCGTTGATGGCTGGAAGACCGAGAAGGCCGCTTCCGAGTAAGCAGTTGCTGCCCAAGCTATCTGATTAGCGACAGGGGGCGGGCAGACGTTGGTTTGCCCGCCCCCTGCATATTGAAAGGACCCTTTTATGGGCAAAGCACTCAAGCGCTGGTGGCCGCTCTTTATGCTGCCCACGTGCCTGGCGTTTATGATCGGGTTCGTGATCCCTTTTATCCAGGGCTTCTATCTCTCGTTCTGCCAGTTTATTATCATTAGTAACGCGCACTTTGTCGGTATCGAGAACTACGTGCGCGCGCTGTCCGATCCGCAGTTCTCCACGTCGTTCTTCTTTACCGTGGCGTTTGCCTTCCTGTCGACGGTGCTCATCAACGTGATCGCCCTGGCCATTGCGCAGGCGCTCACCCGCAAGGCGCGCAAAGGCACCAACATCTTCCGTACGATCTTCTTTATGCCTAACCTGATCGGCGGCATCGTGCTGGGCTACATTTGGCAGATTCTGATCAACTGCCTGCTCTCCAACGTGGGTGCCCAGCTCATCGCTCTTAACTCTGCTGCTGGCTTCTGGGGCCTTATCATCCTGACCCTGTGGCAGCAGGTCGGCTACATGATGATCATCTACATCGCTGGTCTGCAGTCCATTCCGTCCGACTACATCGAGGCCGCCAAGGTCGACGGCGCTACGGCATGGCAGACGTTTTGGAAGGTTAAGATCCCTAACCTGATGCCGACCATCACCATCTGCCTGTTCCTGTCCATCACCAACGGCTTTAAGCTGTTCGACCAGAACCTCGCCCTTACCGGCGGCGCCCCCGCGCACTCCACCGAGATGCTCGCCCTGAACATCTACAACACGTTCTATTCGCGTGCTGGCATCGCATGGCAGGGCATCGGTCAGGCCAAGGCAGTTATCTTCTGCATCCTGGTCGTGGCCATCTCCATGATCCAGCTTAAGGCCACGAGGTCCAAGGAGGTGCAGCAGTAATGAAACGCGATAAGGTTATCAACCGCGCGCTCTCGATTTTCTTTACGATCCTGTCGCTCGCGTGGATCTACCCCGTGTTCATGATTGCGCTTAATTCTTTTAAGAAAGCGACCGCAATCAGCACCACCACGGCATTCGATCTGCTCACGCCCGAGACGTTCAACGGCCTCGCAAACTACATGCACGCCCTTAACGAGCAGGGCTTTGCCTCGGCATTTATGTACTCGCTCATCATCACGGTCACGTCGGTCGTGCTGATCTTGGTGTGCTGCTCCATGTGCGCTTGGTACGTGGTTCGTGTCAACAACAAGATCTCGAACTTCTTCTATTACCTGTTCGTGTTCTCGATGGTCGTGCCGTTCCAGATGCTCATGTTCACGCTGTCCAATTTGGCGGACCGCATCGGCTTCAATACGCCGTTCAACATCTGCTTTATCTATCTGGGCTTTGGCGCTGGTCTGGCGGTCTTTATGTTCGCCGGCTTTGTAAAGAATATCCCGCTCGAGATCGAGGAGGCGGCCATGATTGACGGCTGCAACCCGGTCCAGGTGTTCTTTAAGATCGTCCTTCCCATCATGAAGCCCACCTATCTTTCGGTCGGCATCCTCGAGACCATGTGGGTCTGGAACGACTATCTGCTGCCCTACCTTACCCTCGACTCCACCAAGTACAAGACCATTCCTATCTTGATCCAGTACTTCCGCGGTGGCTACGGCCATGTCGAGCTCGGCCCCATGATGGCCTGCATCATGATGGTTGTTATCCCCATCGTCATCATGTACATCCTCTGCCAGAAGTACATCATCGACGGCGTGGTGGCAGGTGCCGTCAAGGGCTGATGCCGTAACTGTTTTGCAAGTTTCTGCGGCGCCCTCAACATGGTGCCGCATATCGAAAGGTAAAGACATGGCCGAGATCGTTCTCAAACATGTTCAGAAGGTGTATCCCAACACCGAGTCCAAAAAGAAGGGCTTCTTTGGCAAAAAGAAGAAGACCGAGGAGAAGAAGCACAACCTCAAGGTTACCGAGGATGGCGTGCTCGCTGTTGAGGACTTTAACCTCACCGTTCACGACCAGGAGTTCGTCGTCCTCGTTGGCCCGTCTGGCTGCGGTAAGTCCACGACGATGCGCATGATCGCTGGCCTGGAGGACATTACCTCGGGCGACGTGCTCATCGATGGTAAGCGCGTCAACGACGTGGCGCCCAAGGACCGCGACATCGCCATGGTGTTCCAGAGCTATGCTCTGTACCCCAACATGACGGTGTACGAGAACATGGCGTTTACGCTTGAGCTCAAGAAGGTCCCTAAAGACGAGATCGACCGCAAGGTTCGCTCCGCTGCCGAGATCTTGGGTATCACCGAGTACCTCGACCGCAAGCCTAAGGCGCTCTCGGGCGGCCAGCGCCAGCGCGTCGCCATCGGCCGCGCCATCGTGCGTGACCCCAAGGTCTTCCTGATGGACGAGCCGCTGTCCAACCTGGACGCCAAGCTGCGTAACCAGATGCGTGCCGAGCTCATCAAGCTGCGCCACGAGATCAAGGGCACGTTCATCTATGTTACTCACGACCAGACCGAGGCCATGACTCTCGGCGACCGTATCGTGGTCATGAAGGACGGCGTTGTCCAGCAGATCGCCACGCCGCAGGAGGTCTTCAACCATCCCGCGAACATCTTCGTCGCCGGCTTCATCGGCGTGCCGCAGATGAACTTCTTCGATGCCCAGCTGGTGCGCTCGGGTGACGGCTTTACCGTCAAGACCGACGACATGAATGTCGTGCTGGCCCCCGAGACCTGCGCTCAGCTCGCCCTTAATTGGGACGGCGGCGACGTGAAGGAGATCACGGCTGGCGTACGTCCCGAGCAGATTCTGCTTGCCGAAAAGGGCGAGGAGGGTGCGCTTCAGGGCACCATCGAGGTCACCGAGCTCATGGGTTCGACCGAGCACGTTCATGTGATGTCTCCCGACGGCCAGTTTGTCCTGATCATCCCCGTCGTCGATCTCGAGGCCAAGGGTGCGCTCAAGGCGGGCGACCCCATCTGGTTCAAGTTTGAGAAGAACGCGACTCATCTCTTCGATAAGGTGTCTGGCAAGAACCTTATCTAGGCCCGATCCAATCAGGCCCTCCTTTTGGGCGACTGCGGCTTTGCCATCCTTTTGCCGTGGTCACATATAAGGCTCCCCTTCCGTCCACTAGGCGAGAGGGGAGCCTTTCTTTGTGCTGGGGCCGTTGATCTGCCGGTTTGTCTTGATCTGTAACAGGTAGGGCCGTTTTGGCCGAGTAGGTGTTACAGATTGAGACGATTTTGTCGAGGCGGGCCACGGGCAACACGCGGGCAAAAAAGCGGAGCCGCGTTGCCGCGACTCCGCTTTCAAGAGGATGGGTAAAGGAAACGAAATTAGCTCAGGTGCCAAATCTCGTCGTTGTACTGGGAGATCGTGCGGTCGGACGAGAAGGTGCCGGCGTTGGCGATGTTGATCAGCGCCTTGCGCATCCAGGCATCCTGGTCCTCGTAGTCTGCCAGCACGCGCTCCTTGGTCTGGATGTACTCCTCAATGTCGAGCAGGGCCATAAACCAGTCCTTGCCCTTAATGTCGTTGTGCAGACGCTGCAAACGCTCGGCATTGCCCGTTGCCATAAAGGCGGGGTTGGTGATGAAGTCCACCAGCAGTTTAATGCCGGGCTTGCGGTAGAGTGCGCCGGCGTTATAGCTGCCGTCGGCGTAGAGCTGCTCGACCTGTTTGGACGAGGCGCCAAAGGTATAGATGTTCTCGTCGCCCACGAGCTCGGCGATCTCCACGTTGGCACCGTCGAGCGTGCACAGGGTTAAAGCACCGTTGAGCATGAACTTCATGTTAGAAGTGCCGCTCGCCTCCTTGGAGGCCAGGCTGATCTGCTCGGAGATATCGGCGGCGGGGATCACGCGCTCGGCGGCGGTGACGTTGTAGTTCTCGATCATGACAACCTGCAGGTAGGGAGCTACGTCGGGGTCGTTGGCGATCCACTGCGACAGCGTCAGGATCAGATGGATGATGTCCTGGGCGATGGTGTAGGCAGGTGCCGCCTTGCCGCCAAAGATGATGGTGACGGGATGCTTAGGTCTGTTACCGTTCTTGATGTCGAGATACTTCCAGATGATGTAGAGCGCGAGCATCTGCTGGCGCTTGTACTCGTGGATACGCTTGACCTGAACATCGATGATGGCGTTGGAGGGAATGGTCACACCCTGCTCGAGCGCCATGAACTGGCGCATGATGGTCTTGGCCTCTGCCTTGGTGGCGGCCAGGCGCTCAAGAACATCCTTGTCGTTAGCGAATTCGGCGAGCTTGCTCAGGTCGCCGGTGCTGCGCCAATCGGTGCCGATCACATCGTCGAGCAGGCTGGCGAGCGCGGGGTTGGCGCCATGGATCCAACGGCGGAAGGTGATGCCGTTGGTCTTGTTGGAGAACTTCTCGGGATAGATCTCGTAGAACGGGTGAAGCTCGGTGTCCTCCAGAATCTTGGTGTGGAGTGCGGCGACGCCATTGATGGAGAAGCCAAAGTGAATGTCCATGTGGGCCATGTGGACGGTCTCATACTCGTCGATGATGGCAACGCGCGGGTCATCGTGCTCGGCCTTGGCAACCTCGTCGAGCTTGACGATGATGTCGGCGATGGCGGGCGAGACCTTCTGCAGGCTGGCGAGCGGCCACTTCTCGAGCGCCTCGGCAAGGATCGTGTGGTTGGTGTAGGCGATCATGGAGCGCACGATGGTAACGGCCTCGTCAAACTCGATGTCGTGCTCGGTGGTGAGCAGGCGGATGAGCTCGGGAATGACCATGGTGGGGTGCGTGTCGTTGATCTGGATGGCGGCGTAGTCGGCCAGATCGTGCAGGTTGCTGCCGCGCTCGACGGCCTCGTCGATCAGGAGCTGGGCGGCGTTGCTCACCATGAAGTACTCCTGGTAGATGCGAAGCAGGCGGCCCTGCTCATCGGAATCATCCGGATAGAGGAACAAGGTGAGGTTCTTGGCGATCTTCGTCTTGTCGAAGTCGATGGAGCTGCCGGGGACCAGGCCGTCGTCGACACTTGCCAGGTCAAACAGACGCAGGCGGTTCTTGGTGGGCTGGCCGTAACCGGGCACATCGATGTTGACGAGCTTGGAGGTGACGGCAAAATCGCCAAACTCGACGGTGTAGGAGCGGTCGTCATCGATCAGGATGTCCTGCTCGCCAAGCCACTCGTCGGGGACGGCCTTTTGCTGGTTGTCGGCAAAGCGCTGACGGAACAGACCGTAATGGTAATTGAGGCCCACACCGTCGCCGGTAAGGCCCAGCGTGGCAATGGAATCCAGGAAGCACGCGGCCAGACGGCCCAGGCCGCCGTTGCCCAGCGACGGTTCGACCTCAAACTCCTCAATCTTGTTGAGGTCGTGGCCGGCAGCGGTGAGCTGTTCTTTAACCTCGGCATAGATGCCAAGGTCGATCATGTTGTTGATCAGCAGTTTGCCAATCAAAAACTCAGCAGAGATGTAGTAGAGCTTTTTCTTGCCATTGTTGAGTGGGCAGGCAGCAGAGCGCTCCTGCACGAGCTTGACCAGCAGTTTGTAAATGCGGCGGTCATCGAGTTGCTCGAGCGAAGTTCCAAAGGACTGCTCGGCAAGATCCGCAAGATTGATACAGGGCATGTTTCCTCCTGTGGCGAGTTGACGACATGTCAGAAATTCAAAAGAAGCCCGCGCGAGGGGATTGGAGTGGCCTCGCGCGGGAAAAGCGGTCGGGTCCGCACGGTGGGGTGGGGTCGGGCGCGGTGGCTCCTATTGAGGAAGCTCGATTTCGGCTTCCGATGGGATGCGGAAGTAGGTCTCGGTCCAGCCGGTGAGCTTGTGCTCGAGCTCGCGGGTGATGGCGCCATCGAGCATGCGCCAAGTCCAGTTTCCGCCCAGGGTGGCGGGGGTGTTAATGCGCGCCTCGTTGCCCAGATTGAGCAGGTCCTGCATGGTGTAGATGCAGGTATCGCTCACGCTGGCGGCGATGGTGCGATTGAGTGCATCTGCTATGGGTTCGCCGGTCTGCTGATGGGTGTACAGGGCTGCCTGCTCGCGCTGACGCGGGGTGGCCGTTCCCTCAAACCAACCGCGCGCCGTTTCGTTGTCGTGGGTGCCCACATAGGCGACGGTGTTGGCGATGTAGTTATGCGGCAGGTAGTACGAGTTGGTGCCCTCAAAGGCAAACTGCAGGATCTTCATGCCGGGGAAGCCCGAGTTGTCGCGCATGTCGATGACGCCGGGGGTGAGGAAGCCCAGGTCCTCGGCGATGATGGGCAGCGTGCCGAGCTTTTCCTCGAGTGTCTTGAAGAACTTGAGGCCGGGACCCTGCGTCCATGAACCATATGACGAATCGGGAGAGGAGAACGGCACCTCCCAAAATGCCTCGAAACCGCGGAAGTGGTCCAGACGGATGATGTCGTACATGTCGAGGGCGGCTCGGATGCGGCCTTCCCACCAGGAGAAGCCGTCTGCTTCCATAGCATCCCAGTCATAGATGGGGTTGCCCCAGTACTGGCCGGTGGCCGAGAACTGGTCGGGCGGCGTGCCGGCGACACTCACAGGATTGCCGGCGGCGTCGATCTTAAAGAGCTCGGGCGTGGCCCACATCTCGACGGAGTCGCGCGAGACATAGATGGGCAAATCTCCGATGATCAGGATGTCGTGCTCGTTGGCATAGGCCTTGAGGCGGCTCCACTGGCGATCGAAGAAATACTGCGTCATCTGGTGGTAGAGCATGCGCTCGGGATGGGCGGCGCAGACCTTGCTGGATGCCTCGCCGCGGCGGCGGAGCTCCTCGGGCCACTCCCAAAAGGCCTTGAGCCCGCACTCCTCCTTCACGGTCATAAACTCGCAGTAGGGAATGAGCCAGCCCTCGTTTGCCTGGATAAAGTCGTCGAAATCGGCCGGTTTATCCGCGGCGAAGCGCTCGGCGGCACGGTCGAGGATTTGGCGGCGGCCAGCAAAGATGGCGCCGTAGTCGACGTTGCTGGGGTCGGAGCCCAGGTACACGCCGTCGATATCGTGCTGCTCCAGA
>CABSBK010000032.1 GCA_902475865.1 uncultured Collinsella sp. | reverse complement strand
GGTGGGGCCAAAGACCGAGGCGGCAAACACCGGGATGGTTGCGGGGGCGTCGTTGAGGCACAGGTCGTGCCACAGTTCATCGTAGGCGCGCTGCAAAAACGTGCCGTATGCGCCAAAGACCGGCTTGGCGCCGGCGCTGGCGAGCGCGGTGGCAAAGGTGACGGCGTGCTCTTCGGCAATGCCCACGTCGACAAACTGCTTGCCTGCCGCGGCGCGAAGCTCGGGCGTAAAGCCCATGATATAGGGCGTGGCAGCCGTGATAGCGACAACCTGCGGGTCGTTCGCGATAGCGGCGCTGAGTGCCTCGCTCGTAATATCGGCATAGGTGCGCGGTGCGGGCTCGCTCGGGTGACCCGGGCAAAGTTTGCGGCCGGTTGCCATATCGAAGGGTCCTACATGATGCCAGTGTTCGGGGTCACTCTGGGCCGGCTCAAAGCCCTTGCCCTTGGCGGTCGAGACGTGCAGCACGATGGGGTGATCGATATCGCGCAGCTCCTGCAGCGTATCGACCAGTGCTTGGACATCGTTGCCGGCGGCCAGGTAGCGATAGTCGAGCCCCATCGCGCGGAAAACGTTGCGCTCGCAGGCGCCGTTGCTGGCACGCAGCTCAGCCAGATTGCGATACAGGCCACCGTGGTTTTCGGCGATGGACTGGTCGTTATCGTTAACGATGATGATCAGGTTGCTGTCGAGCTCGGCGGCATTGTTAAAGCCCTCAAACGCCAAGCCGCCCGAAAGCGAGCCGTCGCCAATGATGGTGATGACGTTATACGTGTCACCCGCCAGGTCGCGCGCGTGGGCAAGGCCACAGCCCAAGCTCACCGAGGTCGAGGTGTGACCCATGGCAAACAGGTCATGCTCGGACTCGTCGGGATTGGCAAAGCCGGAGGCCTCGCCAAAGCGCTCCGGATCGATATAAGTGTACGCGCGACCGGTCAGCGCCTTGTGGGCGTAGGTCTGGTGCGAAACGTCAAAGACAATCTTGTCGATGGGGGAGTTAAACACGCGATGGAGCGCGACCGTGAGCTCAACGACGCCTAGGTTGGGGGCAACGTGTCCGCCGACAGCGGCAGAGCTTTCGAGGATGGCGTGGCGAATCTCGTCGCAGAGCTGCGGGAGCTCGGCGCGATTAAGAGCCTTGACGTCCTCGGGCGTTGTCGTTTGCGTAAGCAGCATCGTTGTGGGTTACTCCATGCGAATCGAGCGCCGGCGCTCCCTCGGCCGGCACAATTGCACAAAACAGTCTCGCACATTTTGGCGTTAGATATGTGACGGCGGCGCGGTAATTCGCCAACTGGCGGGGCAAAACGTTTTGTCCGATGCCATACTAGTAGATTCGATGATGATTTTATTCAATGCGTGCAGTCCGTGGCTTGCCGCCGTGAGCCGCTGGAAGGAGGCAGCATGCCCGGTGCCGTGCGGGCCGACAAAAGCGCGCGCGAGGTAGACTATGCCGCCCGTCAGCTCCCCCAGGCGGGCCGCTTGGACCTGACGCACGAGTTTATTCAGCATGGTGATGTGACGGTGTATGCGCATGTGATCTCGGTGGCGCGGGCAAGTCTGTCCTTTGCCGAGCGCTTGGGCCGTGCTGGCATTTCGGTCGACCGTGCCTCGCTGCTGCGCGGAGCCCTGCTACACGATTACTTTCTCTACGATTGGCATGACCCCGACCCGAGCCATCGACTGCACGGATTTCGGCATCCATTTTTTGCCCTGGCGCGTGCGGAGGAGGATTTTGAGCTGACGTCGCGCGAGCGGAATATCATTGTGCGCCATATGTTTCCGCTGGTACCGGTGCCACCGACGTGTCGTGAGGCAGGGAGTGTGTGTCTGGCAGACAAATGGTGTGCGCTGCGCGAGACGGTCGCCGGCCGCCTGCCGCGCAAGGACGAGACGGACGATGGTGTGAGTAAAGCATCGAGCGAAAAGAGGAGAGGGTAGACGGTGGAAACCGCGATTGATATGGCGTTTGGCGGCGCGACGCTTGCCGCTTGCCCGCTCTCGGCGCTGGTGCTCTCGTTTGCCTTCTACGGTTTTTGCGGTTGGGCATGGGAGTCGACAGTATGCGCCATGCTCAACCAGGGACGCTTCGCCAACAGCGGATTTTTGCTGGGACCGTGTTGTCCTATCTATGGCGTGGGCGGCATAGCCTGCTGGCTTTTGCTGCGCGGGATTCCGGATGCCTCGGGCCAGTTTGTCGCGGCGGCGCTTGTATGCAGCGTAATCGAGTACAGCGTGGGCCTTCTATTGGAAAAGACAACAGGCGCACGCTTTTGGGATTACTCGCACCTGCCGTTTAACTTGCACGGACGCATCTGTCTGTACTGGGCCTGCGCGTTTGGCTTGGGTGCGTTGTGCATTTGCCGCGTGGTGGAGCCGGCGGTGTTGGGCCTGCTCGCCCATCTGCCGGTGCTGATTGTGCGGCTGTCCGCCTTTATCGTCGCGGTCGCGATGATGGTCGACGCTGCATGCTCTTTGGCCAGTTGGCGCCGCCTGTCCGATCAGCTGGAGCGTGTGCGTGCCGACCTTGCCGACCGCATCAATGAGTCGCTTGCCGATGCGTCTGACTCCATGCTCGAACGTATTCCCGATTCGGCGATTGACTCGGTGGCGCAGACGCATATCCGCAGCCGTGCCGTTAACGCGTGGCTGGCCGAGCTGGGCGACGCAACGCTCGATGCCCTTCGTGAGAAGGCTTCGATGCCGACGTTTATCTCGGATGGTGCTCTCGGCCTGGCGCTTGCCGCCCACCGCGTGGCCGATGCCGCGCCGAGTATGCCGCGTCCGTCGCTTGCCCGTCTCCGTGCCGGCAGGCGCGCGAACCGTCCGGTGCCGAGTGTGTCACTCAGTCGTCGCGACCTGCGCTTCTTCAATGCCTTCCCGCGCTTGCGCATCAACCGCTACGAGGGCGTCATCCGAGCAACTAATCTCCGCGACCGCGCTCACGAGCTGTTCCGGCGCTAGCCGGGACGGGCGCGCTCACGGCTCCCTTGCTCGCGTATTTCCCATTGGTTTCGCGTCCGTTGCCGCGCCGTTTCCAAGATTGCGGCACCGTTTCCATTCGACAACGCTGCGTTTAACAACGCCGTATCTGGTCTACACCAGTTGCCCCTCGGCCGCATTATGGGCGCCGACAACGTTCATGCGAATAAGGGGGAGCGAATGTACGATACGGGATCGACAACGTTTATGCTCATCTGCACCATGCTCGTGTTTTTAATGACACCGGGTCTGGCGTTTTTCTATGGCGGCCTGTCCAGGCGCAAAAATGTCATCAACACCATGCTCATGTGCTTTGGCGCCATTGGTCTGGTTGGTGTGCTGTGGATTGTCGCCGGCTGGTCGCTGGCCTACGGCGGCGACGGTTCCAGCCCGTTTATTGGAGGCCTTGACCAGCTGCTGTGCCTGCCGGTGCTCGGCCAGGTGCTGCAGGCGGCCGAGGGCAATGCCGCGGACGGTGCCGTCTACCCTCAGATCATCAACATCGCCTTCCAGATGGCGTTTGCCATGATCACCGCCGCTATCGTCACGGGCAGCCTGGCCGGCCGCGTTAAGTTTGGTGCCATGGCGACCTTCTTGGGTATTTTGCTGCTCGTGGTCTATGCGCCGCTCGCCCACATGGTTTGGGGCGGCGAGGGCTCCTTTATCGGCGATATCATCGGCGCGCTCGACTTTGCCGGCGGCGACGTGGTGCACATTTCGTCCGGTCTTACCGGCCTGATTCTCTGCTTAATGCTCGGCCGTCGTCGCGGCTTTGGCATGGTGAGCTACCGTCCACATAACGTGCCGTTTGTGGCGCTCGGCGCCGGTCTGCTTTGGTTTGGCTGGTTTGGCTTTAACGGCGGCAGTGAGTTTAAGGCCGACGCCGTGGCGGCGCTCGCCATACTCAACACCGTGACGGCCAGCGTGGCGGGCATGGTCTCGTGGCTTGCCGTCGAGCGCGTGCGCACCGGTCGCCCCACGCTGGTGGGTGCCAGCACCGGTCTGGTTGCGGGCCTTGTGGTGGTCACGCCCAGCGCGGGCTTTGTCGAGCCGTGGGCGGCGCTGATCATGGGCCTGATTGTCTCGCCCGTCTGCTATCTGGCCATTAGCCATCTTAAGACCAAGTTTGGCTACGACGACGCACTCGACGCGTTCGGTTGCCACGGTATCGGCGGCATCTTGGGCGGCGTGCTCACGGGTCTGTTCTGTGTGCCGGAGCTCTCGTGGACCGGTAAGGGCGGCCTGTTCTACACGGGCGATGTGTCGCTGCTCATCTCACAGGCCTTGGGCATTGTGGTGACGGTCGCCATTGTGCTGGTGCTCGACTTGGTGATCGCCGCGGTGGTCAAAGCGCTGTTCCACGGCAGCCTGCGTGTAGACGAGGCAGACGAGGCACTGGGCCTGGATGCGAGTCAGCACGGCGAAAGTGCATACCCTTCGTTTAGTGGTCTGGACTAGCGGTTTCTAACGTTCTGTCAGACCAACTCTTAAAGAGAGGAATTCACTATGAAGAAGATTACGGCGATCGTTCGTGCCGAGAAGCTTGAGGTTCTTAAAGACGCGCTGTTTGCTGCCGATGTTCGTGGCATGACTATCAACCAGGTGCAGGGCTGCGGCGCGCAGCATGGCTGGAAGGAATACGTGCGCGGCAACGAGTTGCTTGTCAACACGATCCCTAAGGTGCAGTTCACGCTCATTTGCGCCGACGAGCACGTCGACGGAATTGTCGACATCATCTGCAACGCCGCTCGCACCGGTGCCGTTGGAGACGGCAAGATTTGGGTCGAGCCGGTCGAGGAAGTCATCCGCATTCGCACCGGCGAGCACGGCCCCGCCGCGGTGTAGAATCGACCGCCTGCCATCCGCAACGTTAAAATGCTGCAATGAGGCACAAGGCTTGCGTTGCGGATGGACGGATTATGGGTCGTAATAAATATCCCGAGGAGACGGTCACGAAGATTCTCGATGCGGCGCTGGAGCTATTCTGCGCACAGGGTTATGAGGGGACGAGCATTCAAGACATCGTCGACCGCCTCGATGGCATGACCAAGGGTGCTGTCTATCATCACTTTAAGAGCAAAGAGGAGATTTTCAACGCCGCATTTGATCGGGCAATGGCTCCGATTGTTGAGCATCGTCGCTCACTGCTTGGTATCGGTAATATGACCGGAGCCCAAAAGCTCAAGCGGCTGTATGCGCCCGAGTCCGTCGTTCCGCAAATTGAGCTATGGGCACGCATGCATCCTGCGGCAGATCCGGTAAAAAGCTCGCGTCTACTGGCGATGCAGTACCAGGGCTCGTTTGACGAGTCGGCCGATGGCTGTCTCTTGCCAGTGATCGAGGAGGGCATCGCCGACGGCTCCATTGCGTGCGAATGCCCGCGCGAAGCGGCGGAGGCCGTATCGTTGTTGGCGAATCTTTGGCTGCTGCCATTGTTCCGTCCGCTTGAATCCAAGGACCGAATGCTCGCCCGCGCGCAATGCTTGGCGCAGATGGCGGCCGCGGTGGGGCTTGATTTGGGTAATGAAGTGCTCCAGACAACGGCCCAGATTTGGGATGTATGGGACCGCGCCGGGTGGTAATATAGATACCAACGGTATGTAATTGATTTGTGAGGGTAGCCACGGCTGCCCTTTTCAAGTCATGAAATACATACTAGCGGTATGTATAGGGGGTGGGCTTATGGCTGGAATGCGGAGGAGTAGCGTCTCGTTGACGCGAAAAACAGTGCGACCTATCAGGCTTTTTGGCCTTCTTGTTGCGCAGCTGTGCACGTATTCGATGCTGTCGGCGCTGTGCTTTGCGTATCCGCTTTACTTGTTTGATTGCAGCGGCTCGTCAACGTTATATGGCGCCGTCGCGGCGATAGCGTTCATACCAGGTGTGCTCGCTACTCCGGTTGGCGGGATCTTGGCGGATCGGGGAAAACAGCGCGAGGTCCTCGTGGCCCTCGGTATTGCTCTGATGACTGCATCGCTGCTGTCTATCCCCATGAAGCGCTCATTGCCTCTTGCGGTCGTCGTAGTAGCGATACTTTGTGTTCAATATGGCGTTCAATCGCTGCTAAAGCCAATGCTCCAAATTGAGACGGTGCGCATGGCGGGTGAAGAGAAGGTTGAGCGGGCCACTGCATTGGTTTCGCAGTCGACCATGGTGAGCAATATCTTGGGCCCTGTGGTCGGGACGGCAGTCTATGGGTGCTTTGGCATCGATACTCTTTGCGCGATCGCGGCGGTGGCGTTTGCGATGTCAACTCTGCTGTTTAGAGGTGCACTCAAGCAAAATGCCTCATCTGAAACGATGGGAGGCGGCGCGACTCGTACGACATGCCGAAACGATTTTCGGGAGTCGATTCGGTATCTGTTGAAAAATGCATCATTGGTCGCTGTGATTTTGCTTGCGGCCGTTTTGAACCTTGCGTTGGTTGGGCTAACGATTGGCGCTCCCATTATTGTTACAAAGCATCTCGGCATGCAATCGTCCTGCGTTGGAATAGTTGAGGTTGCTATGGGCTTGGGTGGTCTTGCCGGCAGTGGCTTGGTCGGCATTTGGCCGCATCGTTTTTCTCTCAATGGCATATGTCGATATGTTGCGATGATCTGTTTTGGAGTCGTACTGATTATTGTTACGCTGCTGCTCGGCGCAGATGTATGCGTGTTCACCGTGTTTGCGGCTGGTTCGGCATGGGTCATGGTGTGGGCAGCCATTGCGTCGGTTGAAATCATCGCGTTTGTTCAGCGGGCAGCGCCGACTGAGCTCTGCGGAAAAGTGCTTTCGGTCGTTTACATGGTCCTTTCCTGCGCAACACCTATCGGCCAATTGACGTACGGGCTCGCATATGATCGATGGGCTCCGGCGATTATATTCGCAGGCATGCTGGCGGTGCTGACGTTGACGACGGCGCTGTTTTATCGGCTGAAAAATCGCTTGCGGCGATTGTCTTAACGCGCTTGGGCACCGTGAATTTGTGGAGGCGGTGGTACGCCGTGCCGGGACGGCATTGTTTGGGTGTGCCTCTCCTTCGTCTACAATATCGTGCAGACGAAGGAGAGGCATATCCATGATCAAGATGTTTGCGAGTGACTTAGACGGAACGCTGCTGAACGCCCTGCACGAGGCGGACGGGACCATCCGCCGCGCCATTCGCGAGCTGCCGGCCTGCATGTGGTTCCCGCGACCGGACGCTCGACGCTGCCGATCGGCGAGCATGGCTTTACGGGGCTGGCACTCGACGCCTGCTGCTCCAACGGATCCATCGTGCGCAACAGCCATGGCGAGGTGCTCAAGACCTGGACCATCGACCCGCAGATTACCGAGGAGCTGCTCAAGGAGTTTCCGGACATTTGCTTCGACTGCTCCACGCCCGACGGCATGTTCTCGAGCGGCTCGTTCGAGATGCATCAGGCGGGCTTTAAGAAGGACAGTCCTATCAAGCGCATCGTGATGCGCGGCATGCGTGCGCGCGGCGGGTATCACGAGGAACAGTATTTCGACCAGTCGATCGGCGACATCCTGCGCCACGATGTGTGTAAGATCAACTGCCGCGTGACCTCGCCCGAGCTGGAGCGCGACCTTAAGGCGTATCTTGCCGAGCGCTCGGACCGCGTTGTCAACGCGCCGTTCGATCCGGTGATGTTTGAGATCACGGACGTGGCGTGTAACAAGGGCGAGAGCGTGGCCTGGCTGGCGGGCTACTACGGTATTGCCGAGGACGAGGTCGCGGTTTATGGCGACGGCGGCAATGACATTGCCATGCTCAAACGCTTCCGCCACAGCTACGCGACCAAAAACGCAAGCGATGCAGCTAAGGCCGCCGCGAGCGCAACTATCGGCAGCTGCATGGCCCACGCCGTCCCCAAACACATGCTCGCCACCATGCGCAAGCAAAACTCCCGCACCGTCATCGAATAATGTGGCAAAGGGGCAGCGCCTTTGTCACATTCTAGAGTTCTCAATTAGCCAGTGCTCGTAGGCGCGCTGCATGACCTCGGTTTTATCGGCTTTTTTGCGGCAGCCCTTCTGTTCCTCGATGGCAAGCTCATAGGCATCGCTCTGCTCAAAAGCGCTGGTATCCCAAGCACCGTGCTCAATGCGAGCCCATGTGGCATCGATGAGCTGCTCGAGTTCGGCAATGTCAACGGCGTTGGCGGTTGTCGCGAACGGCGGGCGGAGCTCGCCCGTCGTCTTGTCGGGTTCTACATAGTAGTCGCCCATGGAGGTGACGGTGTAGCCATAAAACTCGGGTGACGCTTCGACCAGCAGTTTGTAAAACTTGAGCTGACGATGGTAGCCTGCAGGGATTTCTTTGCCAAAGCCAGTCTTGTAGTCGACGATCTGCACCGTCTTAGCTGCATCGTCAACGAGGAGCAGGTCAAGAAAACCAAAGAGTGGAGTTCCACCGGCAGTTAGACACTGCATGTTCGCTTCCGTGATGCAACGGTAGCCACGTACGTGCTCGACAAGCCAAGGGACGAATGCATTACAAATGCGTTCGAAGCGGTCCGAATAGCGATGGAC
>CABSBK010000031.1 GCA_902475865.1 uncultured Collinsella sp. | reverse complement strand
GTGTTGAGCTCGCGACGGCTCACGATGACCATGATCACCGGCTTCTCGGCGCCCGAATACATACCGGTCGCCTTTAATTTGGTGCAGCCGCGGCCCAGACCATACATGATGTCGGCCGCGATATCGGGAAAGTTATCCGAGATGATGAGCACCATACGACGCTTATTGCCGCCATCGACCACAGCATCGATCACATAGCCGCTAATCACCATCGAAAGTCCTGCGTATAGAGCATTTTCGAGCGAGAATACCGGAGCAGATGCCGCACATACGGCAACGTCGATTGCCATGACGGTCGAGCCCACCGGCAGCGAGGTGTTACGCGAGATGATTTGGCCAATCGTGTCCGAGCCGCCGGTGTTGGCGCCGGCGCGCAACACCATGCCGTAACCAATGCCCGTGATAATGCCGCCCCACATAGCGGGAAGCATCAGGTCCGCATGTGCCAGAGGCGCAACAAACGGGGCAAACAGATCGGTAAAGAAGCCCAGCAGCACAAAGCCCGTCGCCGTCTGCACTACATAGAACATGCCACCCTCGCGCATAACGATCAGCAGCAGCAAGGTATTCATCACGATGGTCTGGATACCGACAGGAAGCGACACGCCTCGCGCTGCGCCAACTGCCTGGATAATCGTCGCAAGGCCCGTAACGCCACCGGCTGCAAGACCGTTGGGAATCAAAAACAGGTCGGTCGCGATGGCGGCCAAGGCACACCCCAGCATGATCTGGGGCAGATCGTGAAAGAAGTTCATCGAAAGAATGCGCTTGATGTCCAGACGATATGCCATGCTGCCTCCCTCAAAAAAAGCGCACCCCACCGGATGCGCTTTGAACTTCTTCATGTATTCGATTCTACCGATTCGCCCAACAAAAACCACCCCTGTGCAGGGTATGTTCTGGATACAAAACCACCCTGCTCGGAGGGCTTTAATTCATTTCCGCATAAACCGAGCGGCTTATGCGGACGGGGCCTCCGCGTCAGCGTTGCCGGTAGCCCAACGGTGATAGCCAATCACAAACGGATCCAGGTCGCCGTCGTCAAGAACTGCCTCGACGTTGCTAGTCTCCACGCCCGTGCGCAGGTCCTTAACCATCTGGTACGGGTAGAGCACGTAGCTGCGGATCTGGTTGCCAAAACCAATTGTGGTCTTGGGCCCGCGAATCTCATCCAGGGCCTCGGCGCGCTTTTCGAGCTCAATCTCGTACAGGCGCGCCTTGAGGATCTGCATGCACGCGGCCTTGTTTTGAATCTGGCTGCGCTCGTTTTGACACGTGACCACGATACCGCTGGGGAAATGCGTCACGCGCACGGCGGAGTCGGTGGTGTTGACACCCTGGCCGCCCGGGCCGCTTGCATGGTACACGTCGACGCGAATGTCATCGGGACTAATCTCGATATCGATATCGTCGGGCAGTACCGGAATGACCTCGACGCCGGCAAACGTAGTCTGGCGGCGTTTCTTGTCGTCGGTGGGGCTAATGCGCACCAGGCGGTGAACACCGGCCTCGGCACGAAGCATGCCAAAGGCATCCTTGCCTTCGACGGTAAAGGTCGCGCGATCGATGCCGATGACCTCGGCCGCGGGGCAATCGTTGATGGTGACCTTCCAACCGCGGCGCTGGCAGTACTTCATGTACATCTTAAAGAGCATGAAGGTCCAGTCCTGGGCCTCCAAACCGCCCTGCCCGGGCTTGATGGTCACAATCGCGTCGCCATGGTCGAACTCCCCGGTAAACCAGCTCGCAAGCTCAAGCTCGTCGATGGCGCGGGAAAGGCGCTCCGCCGTGGCAGCAGCCTCCTCACGCAGCGCAGCGGCATCGGGGTCATCGCCCATTTCCTCGGCAAGCTCCAGCGCGGCGCGAGCATCGGAAAGCTCACCGCGCGCCGTATCCACGGCGGCGATGTCCTCCTTGGCGCGTGCAATCTCCTCCATCGTGGCGCGAGCGGCGTCGGCATCGTCCCAAAAGCCTGGGGCGACGCTTTTGGCCTCGAGCTCCGCCACGCGGGTGCGCTTCTCGTCCAAATGGAGATATGACTCGACCTCGCCGAGTCGGTCCGCAAACGCGTCCAACTCGGCGGGAGTTACCTCTAGAGTCTCGGCCATTAACGATTCCTGCCGTGGCAGTACTTAAACTTCTTACCGCTACCGCAAGGGCACAGGTCGTTGCGGCCAACGTTGACATAGGGGTCATCGCTCTCGGACTTGCGGTAGGTCGTTACCTTGCCACCGTTGTTAACGGCAGCCGGACCACCCTGGACGGCGGTACGGGCCTGCACCTGAGCCTGCTTGCGCAGCACCGAATCGCTGTTGTCGCCATCGACCTCGGCGGGACCAGAGAAGCGCGCACCCTTAAGAGCGGGCTCCTCCTTGTGTTCCACAGCCTGCGGGGCAGCCTTGATCTCAATGCGCAGAACAGTGCGCAGGTAATCCTCGTACATGGTATCGACGAGTATCTGGAACGCGCCGTAGGCCTCGGTCTTGTACTCAACCAGCGGGTCGCGCTGGCCAAAGCCGCGCAGGCCGATACCGGTCTTGAGGTAGTCCATCTCCTGCAGGTAGTTCATCCAACGCGTATCGATGACGCGCAGCATGACCTGGGTATTGAGCTCGCGCATCAGGTCCTCGCCCAGACGCTCGGCCTTCATGTTGTAGCACTTCTCAACATAGGCCAAGACATCGGCGGCCAGGGCCTCAAAGTCCTCGTCGGGGAACTGAGGGGTATCGATATGCCCGGTCAGCTCGACGACCCATTTGCGAAGACCCTCAAGATCGCGCTCGCCCTCGTGGCTGTCCTTAGTGCAGAACTCCTGAACACAGCGGTACACGGTATCGTGCATGACCTCGGTGATGTGGTCGGTCAGGTCCTTGCCGTCCAGAATCTTGTTGCGCTCGGCATAGATGACCTGGCGCTGCTTGTTCATGACGTCGTCATACTCAAGAACGCTCTTACGCATGGAGAAGTTAATGCTCTCGACCTTATGCTGGGCGTTCTCGACGGCCTTGGAGATGATCTTGTGCTGGATGGGCATGTCGTCGCCCATGTCGGCCGTGACCATCATCTTGGAGACGCGGTCCATCCTGTCGCCGCCAAACAGGCGCATCAAGTCATCCTCGAGCGACAGGTAGAACTGGGTCTCGCCCGGGTCGCCCTGACGGCCGGAACGGCCACGCAGCTGGTTGTCGATACGGCGGGACTCATGGCGCTCGGTGCCGATAACGGTCAGGCCGCCGGCGGCAAGCACGCGCTCGCGCTCGGCCTTGCAGGTCTCCTTGGCCTCGGCGTTAAACTGCTCGAGCTGCTCGGGCGTCACGTCCTCCATGGTCAGGCCCTCGTACTCCAAGCGCTCACGCACCAGCTCGTCGGGGTTGCCGCCCAGCAAGATGTCGGTACCACGGCCGGCCATGTTGGTAGCGATGGTCACGGCGCCATAGCGACCAGCCTGAGCCACGATATGGGCCTCGCGCTCGTGGTGCTTGGCGTTGAGGACCTCGTGCGCGATACCGCGCTTAGTGAGGGCGGCGGACAGCTTCTCGGAGCTCTCGATGGAGACGGTGCCCACCAGGACCGGCTGGCCCTTGGCGTGACGACGCTCAACGTCGTCGGCAACGGCGTTGTACTTGGCCTGGATGGTGCGGTAGACCAGGTCCTCGTGGTCAACACGCTGCACGGGCTTGTTGGGGGGGATGACCTCAACGGGCAGCTTGTAAATCTCGCGGAACTCAGCGTCCTCGGTGAGCGCCGTACCGGTCATGCCGGAGAGCTTGTCATACAGGCGGAAGTAGTTCTGCAGGGTGATGGTGGCAAGGGTCTGGTTCTCCTCGCGCACGAGCACGCCCTCTTTGGCCTCGATGGCCTGGTGCAGGCCCTCGGAATAGCGGCGGCCTTCCATGATACGACCGGTGAACTCGTCGACGATCTTGACCTCGCCGTTGGTGACCACGTACTGCTTGTCGCGGTGGAACATGTACTGGGCCTTCAGCGCCTGCTGCAGGTGGTTGACCAGCTGGCCGGAGAGATCGGCATAGATGTCATCGATACCCAGGCGGCGCTCAATCTTCTTAAGGCCGCGCTCAGTGGCGGCGATGGTGTGCTTGGCCTCGTCCATGACGAAGTCGCCCGTGGGCTCCACGTCCTCGGTGGCGGTGAGCATGTCGTGCGAGACGTCCTCACCGCGCTCAAGGCCGCGCACGGCGCGCGCGAAGTCCTTGTAAGTGCTGGCGGACTTGGTGCCGGCGCCCGAGATGATGAGCGGCGTTCTGGCCTCGTCGATCAGGATGGAGTCGACCTCGTCGACGATGGCGTAGTTGTGGCCGCGCTGTACACGCTGCTCGGGGCGGGTGACCATGTTATCGCGCAGGTAATCGAAACCGAACTCGGAGTTGGTGCCATAGGTGACATCGGCCTGGTAGGCCGGGCGCTTGAGCTCGAGCGGCATGTTGTTCTGCAGCAGACCGACGGTCATGCCCAGGTTCTTGTAGATGCGGCCCATCCACTCGGAGTCGCGCTTGGCCAGGTAGTCGTTGACGGTAACGACGTGCACGCCCTTGCCGGCAATAGCGTTGAGATAGCCGGCCAGCGTGGAGACGAGGGTCTTGCCTTCGCCGGTCTTCATCTCGGCGATATGGCCCTCGTGCAGCGCCATGGCGCCGATGAGCTGTACATCAAAGTGACGCATGCCCATGGTGCGCTTGGAAGCTTCACGCACGGTGGCAAAGGCCTCGGGGAGCATGTCGTCGAGCGACTCGCCGTTGGCGTATCGCTCGCGGAACTTATCGGTCTGGGCGCGGAGCTCCTCCTCGGTCATCTTCTCAAACTGGGGCTCAAGACCGTTGATCTGGTCGACGATCTTGTAGTAGCGCTTCAGATCCTTATCGGATCCAAAGGACAGCAGCTTTGACATGAATCCCATGTGGTTTTCCTTTTGGCCATCGCCCGCGGCATGAAACCTTGGACGAGTTAAACACAGATATTTGTACTTTAGCCAAACAAGGCGCCGCCTATGCGGTCGACACGCTCGACCACGTAATAACTACGACCAACCTGCCAAAAAGGGACAGGTTTATTTTGGCAGGTTTTATCTGGGCAAACGCCGCCTCTCTGTCATTTGGTGCAAACCAACCTGTCCCCTTCGCACCAATCTGGTGCAATGGGGACAGGTTGGTTTGCACCAATAAAAAGAAAAGGGCCGCGCACCCAAATGGATGCACGGCCCTCATGCCATGAATGCGAGTGATTCCGCGGCGAGCTATTTACTCAGCAGCCTCGGTAGTCTCGGCCTCGGCAGCGGCCTCCTCGACGGGAGCCTCTGCGGGAGCCTCGGCGGCCTGCTTGGCAGCCTCCTCGGCAAACTTAGCGGCACGCTTAGCCTTCTCGGCAGCCTTAGCCTCAGCGGCGGCCTTGCGAGCGGCCTCGGCCTCAGCAGCCTTGGCAGCCTTGGCAGCCTTGGCCTCCTCGGCCTTCTTGAGCTGGGCGGCAGCGGCGCCACCGAACTTGTCGGCGAAGCGCTGGACGCGTCCACCGGTGTCGACGAACTTCTGCTGGCCGGTGTAGAACGGGTGGCACTCGTTGCAAAGCTCGACCTTCATCTCGGACACGGTAGCGTGCGTCTTGAAGGTGTTGCCGCAGGAGCACGTCACCGTGCACTCGACATACTGGGGATGGATACCCTGCTTCATGGTAGGACTCCTTATTGGTCAGGCGCTGGTTACCGATCAGCGCATAAGGCGTCTTGGTTTCCGACCAAGACAACAAACTCAGCTATGGTACCACGGCGCCGCGTGTCCCACAAAAGGTTCACGGTCTTTGCACCGGAGCGCACAGGCGAATGCGCCCGATCGCGGCGCCAACAGGAACCGCCTGAGCTGTCCAGGGTGCCAAAAATACACCCCGCGAGACAAGCATCCCATGTTGCAGACGTGTAACGCCGCAGCAAAGGTGCCCTTTTTTGCGCCAGACAGGTACAATGATGAACACTGTACCGTAGCGGAGCGCCCCCGCGCGCCGCAACCACGCGAAAGGGTTTCCCATGGCCGAGATCTCGTCCTCCCGCATCGTCATCACCGTCCTTGGCAAGAACCGCCCCGGCATCGTCGCCGGCGTCACCCGTGTTCTGGGCGAGGCCAACGTCGACATCCGCGACATCACGCAGTCCATTATCGAGGACATCTTCACCATGACCATGCTGGCCGACACCGCCGAGTCCAAGCTCGACTTCGCCGAGCTGCAGAAGGCCCTGGCCGAGGCCGGCGAGCTTTCGGGCGTCAACGTGTCCATCCAGCGCGAGGACGTCTTTAACTTTATGTACCGCCTGTAGCGAACAAGCCGCTCGGGGCAGCTTGACGTCATATCGTCCAAGCGCGCGGCCCCAAAGCGGACCGGAGAGGAGCGCGCATGGCCTACGACGCCAAGAAAATCTATTACCGCTTCGATGACCACTTGAGCCGCCTGGTTCTGGATTACGAAGCAAGCCGCCAGATTTCGTCTGAGAGCGAAAACCTCTACCACGGCCTGCCGACCGACCCTTATGACGAGGGCCTGTTCGTAGAGCACAACGTCAAGCGCGGCCTGCGCAATGCCGACGGCTCGGGCGTGGTCGCGGGCCTCACTCGTATCTCGGATGTGCACGGCTACAACAAGGTCGACGGTAAGGTCGTGCCCGATCAGGGCAAACTCACGCTTCGTGGCTACAGCATCGAGGACCTGGTCAACAACGCCCAGGCCGAGGATCGCTACGGCTACGAAGAGGTCGCCTACCTGCTCATCACGGGCTCGCTGCCCAACAAGGAAGAGCTCGACGGCTTTTGCGAGCGTCTGGGTGCTTTTAGGCACCTGAGCGACGAATACGTCCGCGAGTTCCCCATGACCACGGTGTCGTCGAGCATCATGAATGTGCTTCAGCGCGCCGTGCTGCTGCTCTACGCCTTCGACGCCGAGCCCGACGCCATTACACCCGAGCACGAAATCGATGTCGCCATCTCCATGCTCGCCCGTCTCCCCCGCATCGCCGCCTTCGCGCATATGGCGTCGGTCGCCAAGCGCCGCGGCTCTGAGGTTCATGTACCGCATCCCACACCCGGCCTCTCCACCGCCGAGACCATCCTGCAGGTGTTGCGCGGCGGCATGGCATTCACCCGCGACGAAGCCATGCTGCTCGACGTGATGCTCATGCTGCATGCCGAGCACGGCGGCGGCAACAACTCCACGTTTGCCTGCCGTGTGCTGTCCTCCTCAGCCACTGATCCGTATTCCGCCTACGCCGCGGCCATCGGCTCGCTCAAGGGTCCGCGCCACGGCGGCGCCAACGCCAAGGTCGTGTCCATGCACGAGGACATCCGTGCGCATGTCTCCAACTGGGAGGACGAGGACGAGGTCGCAGCCTACCTGGGCAAGATCCTCGACAAGCAGGCCTTCGACGGCACGGGTCTCATCTACGGCATGGGCCACGCCGTCTACACGCTGAGCGACCCGCGCGCCGAGGTGTGCCGCCGTTACGCGCGCACGCTTGCCGCCAAGAAGGACTTGGGCGAGGAGTTCGCACTCATCGAGCGCATCGAGCGCCTGGCACCGCAGGTGATGCGCGATCACGGCATGACCAAGCCCATCTGCGCCAACATTGACCTGTACACGGGCTTTATCTACAAGATGCTCGGCGTGCCCGAGACGCTCTTTACACCGCTGTTCCCCCTCGCCCGCATCGCCCGCTGGTCGCCGCACCGCATGGAAGAGCTCTTCTGCGCGCCCCGTATCATTCGCCCGGCCTATCGTCCAGTGATCGAGCCGCTGGAGTACAAGCCGCTCGCCGACCGCTAGGACGCGGACCGTTATAGAACTCGAGCGTGGCCAGGGCATCGCCGCCCTCGGCCACGCTTTTTATGCCAGCAGAAAGGGCTGCATCATATGATTGTTTTTTCCGATATGGATGGAACGCTGTTGACGAGCGATAAGCAGATGAGCGATGCCACCTGGGCGATGCTCGACGAACTCGCTCGACGCGGAATTGAATTTGTGCCCTGCACGGGACGTCCGCTGTCGGGCATCTTTGAGCCCATCCTCGCCCATCCCGCCGTGCACTATGCCGTCTGCGCCAATGGCGCCAGCGTCTGGCAGCTCGACGACGATGTGCCCAACGATGCCTCGCGCGCCACGCGCATATTGAGCCGTCCGCTCGATCGCGGCATCGCCCATCGCGTCCATCGCATCGCCGCCGGCCACGATGTGACCTTCGATATCTTCGCGGACGGGCAGTGCTTCCTCCCCCGCTCGCTCTACACGCGCCTGGATGAGTTCTGCGGCGGCGACCCCCACATCGCGGCTTCGCTCAAGCGCACACGAACACCGATCGACATGGATATCGACAGCAAGATCGACGAGGTCGAGACGCTCGAACGCATCGCCATGTACTGGCACGACCCGGCCGATCGCGACGCCATCGCGGCGGAGCTCGACACACTCGAAGGCATTGAGGTCACGCGTTCGTACGCCATGAATATCGAGGTCATGGGCGAGGGCGCCACCAAGGGAACGGCCCTCACGTGGCTATGCGAGCACCTGGGCGAGCGTCTCGCCGACGCCTGGGCGTTCGGCGACAACATCAACGACATCCCCATGCTGCAGGCAGCGGGCCACGGCATGGCCATGATCAACGCCGAGCCCGAGGACCGCGAGGCCGCCGACGCCATCACCGAATACGACAACGACCACGACGGCGTCGCCCGCACCATCATGGCCGCTCTCGCCTAGTCATTGGGGACGTTCTTAAACGACTAGTCATTGGGGACGTTCTTAAACG
>CABSBK010000030.1 GCA_902475865.1 uncultured Collinsella sp. | reverse complement strand
GGTCAGACCTGTCTGGAACTGACGCTCGCCACGGTGGTGTTCTGGGCATGCGGCGTGGCACAGCCGGGCTTTGTGGGCCTGCTCTACTGCGCACTGCTCGTCCTGTTCAAGGTGTGCGTGGACGACACGGGCGCCGCGAGCATCTCGGCGACGGTCGCCTCCACGTTTAGCTCGTGGACCAAGGCCACCATGTGGCTCGTCATCGGCGCCTACCTCATCGCCAGCGCGGTCAAGGAGTCGGGCCTGGGCGAGCGCATCGCCTACGCGTTCATGCTCAAGTTCGTGCGCGACGCCAAGTCGCTCATCATCTCGATCTTCGCGCTCACCTTTGTGCTGTCGCTGCTGATCCCGCATCCGTTCCCCCGCGCCTTCCTCATCCTCGCCGTCGTCTCGGTCATCGCCGAGTCCGCCGGCTACGGTGACGACGACAAGGGCAAGCTCGGCTTCCTCGTGTTTGCCGCTGCCGCCCCGGGTTCCATGTTCTTCCTGACGGGCGACTCCACGCTTAACCCGCTCGTTGCGCAGTACAGTGCCGAGGCCGGCGGCATGAGCCCGTCCTTCGTCGACTGGTTCCTGTACATGAGCGTGCCTATGCTGGTTGCGCTGCTGTGCACCCTGTTCCTGGGCCTTTTCCTCTTTAAGCCCAGCAAGGAGCTCGTCTACGATCGCGAGCAGATCGTGGCCAAGCAGGCCGCGCTCGGCAAGCTCTCCGTCAAGGAGATCCGCACCATCGTGTGGCTTGTCATCGCCATCGCGCTGTGGCTCACCGTCTCGGGCGACTATATCGGCTGGGTCACCCTGGCCATTGGCGTTGCTCTCGCCATGCCCATCATCGGCGAAGTCCTCACTCCCGCCAGCTGGAACGCTGTCGACATCAAGTCCCTCATGTTCCTGACGGCCGCCATGGCCGTGGGCTCCGTGGGCGGTGCCACCGGCATGAACGCCTGGATCGCCGACGTCGTGCTCCCCAGCTCCGTGCCTGAGAACATCTTCCTGTTCGCCCTGCTCGTCGCCGCGCTTTCCATGATCATCCACATGTTCATGGGCTCGGTCATGGCCGTGCTCGGCGTGTGCGTGCCGGCATTTATCAGCTTTGCCGCCGGCTCCAGCGTGAGCCCACTCGCCGTGGCGCTCATCGTCTTCACGTCCATCAACATCCACTACATCCTGCCGTTCCATAACCTGCCGATCCTTATCGGCGAAGGCAAGGACGCCGGCGGCTACACCTCCAAAGAGGCTATGCGCATGGGCATCCCCCTCACCGCGGTCGTCTTTGTCGTCGTGCTGGTCGAGGCCGCCTGGTTCCACCTCTTTGGCCTGATGTAAGCGGTCGAGCGCCCCGGCTGTAAGCAGCCAAGCGCTTGAACTTCGAGTGGTCGAGCGCTCCATTTGTGAGCGCCGCGGCCCCATTACGTTACCCCGTCCGGCGGCACCCCGTCGCCGGACACTCTCCCGAAAGGAGTACGCCATGTCCACTACCGATGCTTCCCAGATCCACGACCTGCGTTCCGCGCTCGACTTTTTGCGTGAGATGCCGGGCCAGCTGCTCGAGACCGACACCCAGGTCGATCCCGATGCCGAGGTCTCGGGCGTCTACCGTCACGTCGGTGCTGGCGGCACCGTCATGCGCCCGACCAAAGAGGGTCCGGCGATGGTCTTCAACAACGTCAAGGGCTTTGACGACGCCAAGGTCTGCATCGGTATGCTTGCCAGCCGCAAGCGCGTTGCCGCCCTGCTCGACCTGGACGAGGAGCACCTGGGCCTCGAGATCGGCAAGCGCTTCGAGAACCTGATCGCCCCCGAGCAGATCGCCGAGGGCAAGCACGTCGACTGCCAGGAGGTCGTGTACAAGGCGACCGACGAGGGCTTTGACCTGCGCAAGATCGTTCCCGCTCCCACCAACACGCCCGTTGACGGCGGCCCCTACATCACCATGGGCCTCGCCTATGGCACGAGCCCCGATGGCACCCAGTCCGACGTAACCATCCACCGCTTCTCCTGCGTCGACAAGGACAAGCTCGCCATGTGGATCACCCCGGGCAGCCGTCACCTGGGTGCGTTCTTTGACGAGTACTGCCAGCGCGGCGAGGATATGCCCATCTCCATCTCCATCGGCCTGGACCCCGCCGTGTACATGTGCTGCGGCTTCGAGGCTCCCACCACGCCGCTCGGCTTCAACGAGCTGCAGATCGCCGGCGCCCTGCGCGGCCGCGCCGTCGAGCTTGCCGACTGCGTCACCGTTCCGCAGAAGTGCATTGCCAATGCCGAGTACGTGCTCGAGGGCTACCTCATGCACGACGAGACCATCAACGAGGATGTCAACGGCCACGGCTACGCCATGCCCGAGTTCCCCGGCTACACCGGTGGCGCCAAGGTCTGCCCGGTGATCAAGATCACCGCCGTCACCACGCGCGTCAACCCCATTATGGAGAGCTGCATCGGCCCTTCGCACGAGCACGTGTCCATGGCCGGTATCCCCACCGAGGCCTCCATCTACAAGATGGTCGAGACCGCTATCCCGGGCCGCCTGCTCAACGTTCACGCCGCTCCCTGCGGTGGCGGCAAGTTCGTTGCCATCATGCAGTTCAAGAAGTCGAGCAAAAATGACGAGGGCCGTCAGCGCAACGCCGCCATGCTCGCCTTCTCGGCGTTCTCCGAGCTCAAGCACGTCATCCTTGTCGACGAGGATGTCGACATCTTCGATATGAGCGACGTGATGTGGGCCATGACCACGCGCTTCCAGGCCGACGTGGACCTCATCACCATCCCCGGTTGCCACTGCCACGTGCTCGATCCGTCCAACGACCCCGCGTTCGATCCTTCGATCCGCGAGCACGGTATCGCCTGCAAGGCCATCTTCGACTGCACGGTTCCGTTTAACCTCAAGAAGAACTTCATCCGCTCGCAGTTCATGGAGATCGATGAAGAGAAGTGGGCCGCCGAGCTCGCCTTCTAGTAAGTAGCCCTACCAAGTAGTTAAGGAGTTGTCATGCCTGAGTCTTCTGTTCGTCCCCGTCGCATTGTCGTTGGCGTGTCTGGCGCCAGCGGTGCGGCACTGGGCCTTGAATGCCTCAAATGCCTGCGCCAGGCCGGCGCTGAGTCGGCGCTTGTCGTCACGCGCGGGGGAGAGATCACCATCGAGCAGGAGCTCGGCATGACGCTCGACGAGTTTGCGTGCTATGCCGATGTGGTCTACGACAACAAGAACATTGGCGCTGCCATCGCAAGCGGCACCTATCCGGTCGACGGCATGATCGTGGCTCCCTGCTCCATGAAGACGCTCGCCGGCATCGCGAGCGGCTACAGCGAAAACCTGTTGCTGCGTGCGGCCGATGTGCAGATGAAAGAGCAGCGCCGCCTGGTGCTTATGGTGCGCGAGACGCCCTTCAGTGCGATCCATGTCGACAACATGGCACGCCTGGCGCGCGTGCCGGGCGTCATGCTCATACCGCCCATGCTCACGTTTTACAACGGCCCCGCCACGCTCGATGAGGCGGTGCATCACATCGCCGCCAAGGCACTCGAGGCCGTCGGCGTGTCGTGCGCCAACTATAAGCGCTGGTCATAGGCATCTTTAGGGTAGGATACGAGTAGTGTTTGAGCCCGCTGCCCCTGTGGGCGGCGGGCTTTTCGTGTCAAAGGGTGTGTCGGGAGGACCTATGCAGACGGGTATGTATGCGATTAGCGAGATGGCGAGCTTGTTTAACGTTTCGCGCCAAACGCTCATCTACTACGACAAGATCGGTCTGTTTAAACCCGCCGTGGTTAACGAAAAAGGCTACCGTTTCTATTCGCCCACGCAGATCCCGCTCATGCGTCTGATCTGCATGCTGCGCGACTTGGGACTGGAACTCGATGAGATCGATCGCCTGACCTCGACGTTCGACATTGGAGAGATGACCGATCACCTGCGCTCGCGGGTGCAGGCGCTCGACGAGCAGATTGCCGGGCTCAAAGCCGAGCGCGCGAGCGTGCAGGAGCGGCTGAGTTTTTACGACGAGGCGGTCTATTGGCGCGAGCGCGAGGGCAAACCGGAGCTCAAGCAATTCGAGCGCCGCTACGTGGTCTTTGAGGAGTTCCCGAGCGATATCGAGCGTGGCCGCTCGATGCTGCACCCCACGCTCATGCGGGCGATTCTGCGCATGCGTGCGCTCACGGGCACACGCCCCATGCGCGGTTGGGGCGCCATGCTGCGTCGCGAGGCGCTGCATTCCGACGACCCCATCGCCGGTGCCGGTTCCTTTGCCGTGTTGCCGCGTGGTGCCGAGGAAATACTGCCGAGCGATCCTGCCGAGCTGGCGGAGATTGGCGTCGAGGTGCTGCCCGAGGGCACGTACCTGTGCATGAGTCGCTGGGGCATGCCGTACGAGCCCGAGGGTATCCGCGCCATCGTGGCCTGCATGGACAGGCACGCGCTCCAGCCCATCGGCAATGCTTTCGATTTTTGCTACCTGGACACCACGAGCTACGACGAGTCTCACCAAGAGGACTTCTGCTGTATCCAAATCCCCGTCGCCCTCAAATAACTTGCGGTGAAATAGTCCCTAAATAGCTCGAGTGGGCGTGCAAACAGGAACTATTCCACCGCAACTTCGATGCGACAAAGGAGCAGTCCCTTTATCGCATTCCGTGCGAGCTCCAGCGCCATCTGCGGGTATAAGGCTAACAAGTGTTTATTTGCGAGGCCTAAGGGGCGCCCCGTATGGATATCGATAACTTTGAATGGTGGTATAGCGAGGGCGAGGCTCCGGACGAGGAGTGGGACGAGCCCGCGCCGCGTGACGTGTCGAGCGACGAGGACGAGACCGGTAACGATGCCGTCGAGATGGACGCCGCCTCCGACCCCGTCGAGCCCCTGACCTTTGAACAGGCTTGGGCCCAGGCCGAGGCCGACGAGGCAAAGGCCGATGCCACGGCCACGCTGGGTGAGCCAGCCGACATGTCCATTTCGCCGGCAAAGACCCCGCAACCGCGCCACACCATCGACCCCGGCAGTACGGCATCTTTCAGCATTCTCGACGTGCCCGCGCAAGGCGCCCAGGCGCCTGCGCCCACGCATCGCCCCGACCTGGCTCGTGAGGAAGACGCGGGCCGCCGTTCTCCGCTCGGCCCCATCCTCATCGCCTTCATGGCCGGCGTTATCGCCTGCTCGGCAATCGGCAGCATCTGGGGTCATGTCGAGCGGCAGCGCCAAGACGCCGCCAAGGTCGAGATGTCCGTCGAGCAATCGCTCAGCCGCACGCGCTCGGTGCATGTGTCGGTCGAGGTTAAGGACGGCGCGACGTGGGATACCGCGCGCGGCGACAGCCAAATGCTCGTCCATATCGTGGGCCGCACGCTCAGGGGACAAGCAATCGACGAGTACCAATACGTCAATTCCGAAGGTGACGGTATCGAGCTCAAGCCCGGCGACTACGAGCTCACGGTCGATGAGCCGCCCGTCGCCACCGACGGCACGCGTTACCGCGCCTCAAAGCGCATGGTCCCGGTGAGTTTTAATTCGCAAGCACCCGATACGGTCGATAGCGCGCCGCAGGGTGGGTTTGACCTTTATGCTATTGCTCAATAACTGCGCCTGCCGCTCAGCCCTGCTGCCAAGAGTGGGACAATAACCCTCGACACTGTTGTTTACTTTTGGAGGAAGTAGCATGTCCACCGTCACTACCATCAAGCGCGGCGGCCTCACCGCGGCCATCGATTCCATGGGCGCCCAGCTCACGAGCCTTGCCCTCAACGGCAATGAGTATCTGTGGCAGGGCGACCCGGCCTTTTGGGGCAAGCACGCGCCCATCCTGTTCCCTATCGTGGGATCGCTGCGCAACAACACGGCGACGTCTGCCGCCGGCACCTGCGAGATGGCGCGCCACGGCATCGCACGCATTGTCGAGCACAAATTGGTCGAGGTATCGGAGGACGGCTCCTCGGTAACCTACGAGATCACCGATACGCCCGAGTCGCTCAAGGCCTTTCCCTTCCACTTTAAGCTCAACATGACCTATGCCCTGACCGGCGATGCCACGCTCACGCAGACCTTTGCCGTCACTAACACCGGCGACGTAGACCTGCCGTTCTCGGTGGGTGGCCACCCTGCGTTTAACGTGCCCGCCCCCGGCGCCGAGGACGAGGCGTTCGAGGATTACGAGCTGGCGTTTACCGAGGCTTGGACTAACGAGGCCCCCGTCATCACGCCCGATGGCCTTATGACGTTCGAGGGTAGCTACAAGGCCCCCGATAACTCGGACGTGCTGCCCATCACGCACCGCAGCTTCGATAACGACGCCATCATGTTCACCGATACCCCGGGCTCCACGCTCACGCTGCGCGGCCGCAAGTCGGGCCACGGCGTCAAGATCGACTTTGAGGGCTTTAAGTACATCGGCGTGTGGTCTGCCGCCAACGACGCTCCGTTTGTGGCGCTCGAGCCCTGGACCGGTCACACCACCATGGACACCGAGGACGATGTCTTTGAGCACAAGGTCAACACCATCAACTTGGCTCCCGGCGCTACCGATAAACGCAGCTTTAGCGTCACCTTGCTCTAGAGGTTCCGCCGCTCGGTCGATGCTGCGTGCCGTCCAGAGCGATAATTTGTCATTCAAAAGGCAAGGCATAGACCTTCTGGTCATGCCTTGTCTTTTTCATGCCACTTGTTCGCTCTGGACGTCGCTCGCCGGCATTGCCAAAACATCGACGTCCCCAATGACTACCATGTGTCTATTAATTTTTCGAGCTTGTGCTGCACTGCTGGTCGCTGGCGTATATCCTGTTAAGTCGTCAGCATACGATTCAACAGGGAAGGCAGATTATGCATTCTCCCCATCAGCGCGACGCGCATCCACAGCCGGTGTGCAGCCGTCGCATCTTCTTGGGTAGCGCTCTCGCTGCGAGCGCTTCCGTCGTCGCCGGCGCGCTCGCCGGCTGTCAGCGTCCGTCCACGCTCAAGGTGGTTCAGCCCACGACGGGCGGCGGCCGCGACGACCTGTCCGATTCCGTGATCGGCAAGGACAAGATCCGCATTGGCATGGAGGCGGCCTACGCTCCGTACAACTGGCAGGTCTCCGAAGCCAGCGAGTACACCATTCCCATCGACAACGTGCAGGGAGCCTACGCCGATGGCTACGACGTGCAGATCGCCAAGATCGTCTGCAAGGCCCTCGGCGGCGAGCCCGTTGCCGTCAAGCAGAGCTTCTCGGGCCTTATCGATTCGCTCAACAACGGCCAGATCGACCTCATCATCGCCGGTATGAGCGCCACGCCCGAGCGTGAGGAGTCGGTCGGCTTCTCCGACCCGTACTTTATCGGTTACTTTGGCCTGTTCGTAAAAGAGGGCTCGCCCTACCAAAATGCGACAAAGCTCAGCGACTTTAGCGGCGCCACGGTCCTCGGCCAAAAGGACACCATGCTTGATACCGTCATCGACGAGATCCCGGGCGTTGTGCACAAAAACCCGGTCGATTCGGTCCCCACGGTGTTCTCGAATCTGCTGCAGGGCACGTGCGACGCCGTGACCTACAACACCGAGAACGAGAAGGGCTATATGGCCCAAAACCCGGGCATTGTCCCCATTCATTTTGCCGAGGGCGAGGGCTTTAAGCAGGAGGTCGCGGCAAACGTCGGCTGCCGCAAGGGCTCGGACAAGCTGCTTAAGCTCATCGACAAGACACTCAAGGGTGTCAGCCAGGAGGAGCGCGACCAAATGTGGGACGCGTGCCTCGACCGTCAGCCGGCATAGGGAGGCAGCATGAAAACCATCAATCGTCTGGCCTCTTTTATCAAGGCCGACCACCGTTATGTGTACCTGGGCACGAGCGTCATCGCGGCGCTCGGCCTGGCGTTTAGTCAGCGCAATCCCACACCGCTGAGCTTCTTAGCCCCCACCGGTATCTTCCAGGATTGCCTATGGGCGATTCTTTGGGCCTGGATTGTCGTGTCGGCGGCGGCGCTGGTCACCAAACTCATGCATTGGAATGACTATCGCGAAACGTCGCCGTTCGCATCCGAGCGTTTCCGCCGCGGCGCGCGCCTGGGCAGCTACGTCGTGGTCGCCATCGCGGCGATCTTTTTCGTGGACCGCTGCGTCATGTCGTTTATCGACCTGGTGCAGGTGAGCATTGTCTCGGATTCCAACCCTAGCGACTTTTTGTCGAGCCTGGTCTACATGACCTACAAGAGCGGCGACTTCTTTATCCGCGGCATCGAGATCACCATCGCACTTGCGACCTTCGGTACCGTCATCGCCTTTTTCCTGGCGCTGCTCTTTGTGTTCCTGCGTATTCAGACGTTCGATCGCGTGGACAACGACCTGGTGCGCTTCTTTAAGAGTGTCGGTCGCGGCTTTGCGACTGTCTACTCCACCATCGTGCGCGGTACGCCCATGATGGTTCAGGGCCTGCTCATCTATTACGCGGGCTTCACCGTTTTGCGCGGCATGGGCTTCGAGACCGCCCAGGCCAACCAGATTTGGAGTACCTTCACCGCCGGCCTCGTCACCATCTCGCTCAACTCCACCGCCTACATGATGGAAGTCCTGCGCGGCGGTATCGAGTCCATCGACCCCGGCCAGGCCGAGGCCGCGCGCTCGCTGGGTCTTTCGCAGTGGCAGGCTATGCGCAAAGTCGTGTTCCCCTAGGGCATTAAAAACGCTATTCCGGCGCTCACCAACGAGCTCATCATCAACATCAAGGATTCGTCGGTGCTTTCGGTCATCGGCGTGTTCGACCTTATGTACGCTACTACCACGGTCGCCGGCGTGTACTACCGCCAGATGGAGGTCTACTGCGTGGCGCTCGTGGTCTACCTGATCCTGACGCTCGTGGCGAGCCGCCTGCTCGAAGCCTTTGGCAAAAAGC
>CABSBK010000029.1 GCA_902475865.1 uncultured Collinsella sp. | reverse complement strand
GTTTATCGTTAATTCTGATATGATACAAGTATCATCCCAAACGCCGATTGGAGGGGTTATGGCCCATCGAAACGCATCTATATCGAATGAAACCATCAGCCGCGAACAGACGGTAGCCAAACTGAGGAAGCTCGCTCGCATCTGCAAATGGGCCACGATCTGCATTACCACCGCGCTCGCTCTGGGGCTCCTCGCAGTCATTGCGATTGACCTTCTACTCATATTGCCTGGCCTCTCCCAAGGCCCGTGTCTCCAATCCGTAGAACTTCAAGCCGGCGAAGGGCCGTGCCTTGCTATCGTCGGCACCGATGCGCAGGCCCCACTTATGCTCGTCGCACACGATGGTCACACTGCCATAGGGAGCCTCTTGATGACATGTCTCGCGCTTACCATCGCGCTAAGCGTGCGCAGGCTTTTCTTCAACATTGAAAAGGAAGGCAGGCCCTTTGACCTTGAATGTAACCAGACACTTCGTCGAGTAGGACATTTATTCCTTATCGGCGGCGTTGCCGTGAGGCTTCTTGGCGCCGTAATCACGGGAATGATACTCTCAGGATTTGGCAGCAGCTTTACGGATGCGTTCGTCGGCCAGTTATTCGAGCCCTCCATGCTCTTTGCAGGCCTGATTATTTGCCTGATTGCCAGCATCTTCCGCTACGGGTATATCCTGCAAAAACAAGATGACGAGTTGCTCTAGGGGGAATCCATGATTATTCTGCGGCTTGACCGCATGCTCGCCGAACGCAAGATCTCATCCAAAGAGCTTGCGGAATGTGTGGGCATCTCCCAGGTTAATATGTCACGCATTAAGACGGGCAAGGTTTCTGCCATACGTTTTTCAACTCTTGACGCGATATGCCGGGCACTCGACTGCCAACCGGGCGATGTACTGGAATATATATCCGACGATGAAGCCGATAGCCTTTTTGGGCTTAAAGATGAATAGCCATAATTAAACTGCCGATCACGCTCTCAACGCAAATAGCCCGCCAGAACGACTTCCGTACTGGCGGGCTATTTGCTGTCTATCGGCTAGATGCTCGATGAGCCGTGCAGCTCTTTACGCAAACAGGCCGTAGATGCTGATGTTGGCCTTGGCGTAGAGGCCGTTAGCATACTCGGTCCACTTGGAGCTGGCGCTCGAGGCCTGCGAGGAATACTGCTGATAAGCAGTGTAGTAGGCGGTCATGGCCTGCTTGTAGGTGGCGCTATCGGCCGTAAAGGCATCATCGGCAAAGGCCTTGGCATAGGTGCTGTCAGCATCCTTCCAGGTGCCCTTTGAGCTATCCCACTCGTCACCGGCAAGGTTGATGATGTAGTCGGCGTAATCCTTGCTCGCGGTCTCCTCGTTGCCATCAGCAGGCTCGGTCGGAGCGGTCGGCATGCTTGCGGAGCTGTCGCCGACCTTCTTCTTGTAGAGCTTCTGCAGCGTCGCGGACTGGCGGACGATCTGCTTGGCCTGGTCCTTGGACACGCCATACTGCGTGGCCATGGTCTTGTAGTCAGAGGTGCCGATGGAATCCTCGGCGTACTTCTTCATTTCCTTAGAAGAGACGGTGATGCCCTCGTCCTCGGCAGCATCGAGCAGGATCTTGTTGCGCACGTAGGACAGGATGACGTCGGCAGACGGAGCGGTGTAGTTGCCGTCGTCGTCCTTGACGGTATCAAGGCTGTACTGGCTCTCGATGGCCTCACGCGCGGTGATGTCGCTCTTCTTGCCGTTGTAGCTATAGCTTGCCACGGTCGAATCGAGCTGGTCCTCGGTCAGGGTCGACGAACCGACGCCCTTGCCGCCAAAACCACCGTTGCCGATAAAGAAGCCGACCACGGCAGCGATCACGATAGCGACCACAAAGGCGGCAATCATCGTCTTCTTGTGCTTGGATGCATGGTCGTCCGCGTCAGAGTCGTCGTCCTCGTCCTGTTCCTCGGGCATGAGGTTCTCGTCGGCGGCATCTGCGGCAATCTGAGCCTCCAGGCGAGCGTCCTCCTCCTCGGCCGTCGTACCGGCAGCAATGTGCTCGGCAGACGTGCCGGCAACCAGATCGATCTTCTCGTCCTCGTCACCGTCGGGGCCTTCGCCGCGCTCGATGATCTGGATGCCGTCGATCTCGTCCTTCTCGTCCTTCTTTTGAATCAGACCCATAGTCAGTTACTCCTTATTGGGAACACAATCCCTAATAGAATACGCCCGACGAGGCGCCGGGCGTATTGATTCTTAGGTTATACGCAAACACTTAAGTACTATTTAGGCGTTTGCAGCCTGCATGTCTTAGGCTAGGTGCTCAATAACGGCATCGGTAAAGGCCTGCGTGCCCACGGCCCCCTCGGCGGAGCCGGTCTGAGCACGACGCACGTCACCGGTAACCTGCTCACCCTCGTCGAGCGTGGCGGACACGGCGGCGCGAATGCGATTGGCCGCATCGTTCTCGCCCAGATGGTCGAGCATCATAGCCGCAGAGAGGATCTCGGCCGTGGGGTTGGCGATATCCTGGCCAGCGATATCGGGCGCAGAGCCGTGCGTTGCCTCGAAGATGGCGCAGTCGGCACCGATGTTGGAGCCGGGGGCCATACCCAGGCCACCCACCAGACCGGCGCACAGGTCGCTCACGATGTCACCGTACAGGTTGGGTAGCACCAGGACATCGAAGTCGTTGGGGTTCTGGACCAGGCCCATGCAGGTAGCGTCGACAATCTTGTCGTTGAACTCGATATCGGGATAGTTGGCGGCCACCTCGCGCGCAACGCGCAGGAACAGACCGTCGGTCGCCTTCATGATGTTGGCCTTGTGCACGGCCGTCACCTTTTTGCGGCCGCAGCGGCGGGCGTACTCAAAGGCATACTCCACAATGCGGCGGCTCTTGGCGATGGAGATCGGCTTGATCGAGATCGCGGAATCGGCGGCGAAGGTCTTTTGGCCCGAACGCTCGACAAGCTGCGAGAGCTCCTCGACCTCGGCAGCGCCCTCATCGAACTCGATGCCGGCGTAGAGGTCCTCGGTGTTCTCGCGCACGATAACTAGGTCGACATCGCGGAAACGAGAGCCGTCGCCCGGCTGCGACAGGCAAGGGCGCACGCAGGCGTACAGGTCAAAATGCTTGCGCAGGGCCACGTTGACGCTGCGGAAGCCCGTGCCGACCGGTGTGGTGATGGGGCCCTTGATGGCAACCTTGGTCTCGGCAACCGCATCGAGCACGTGCTGGGGCAGCGGCGTGCCAAACTCGTCCATGACGCCGGCGCCGGCCTCCTGGACGTTCCAATTGATCTGGACACCGGTGGCCTCGACCACGCGGCGCATGGCCTGCGTAATCTCGGGACCAATACCGTCACCGGGAATCAGGACTACATCGTGCGCCATAATCTGTTACTCCTCGTCTTCGGCGTCGTCAGATTTTTTAACGCTAGCACGCTTCTTCTTTTTGGAGAGATCCAGGCCAAAACGTTTAACAAGCATTTCGCAAATCTCGCTCGAACGGGCCTTGAGATAGCTGCCCTTACCGTTCTCGGCATCGAACTTAAGGCGCAGCGCGAGCTTCTCTGCGACCTCGGCATCGATCTCGCCCTGGCAAAACTCGTACAGGCAACCGAGCATATCGCGATACTCAAGGTCGCCGTGGTAGCACTGGATGGCCTCGTCCAGGATCGGCCAAGCCTCGCGCGAACGCTCGACGCCCGTGGCTCCCCACACGCACAGCAGGCGGAAGGCGGCGTAGCGCAGCGTGGAGGAAATCTCGTCGAACAGCGCGGTCTCGGCGCCCTCAAAGGCATCGCCCAGCTGTTCGGGGCAGGTGGTGGCGAGCGTCGTCAGGGCATCGAGGGCCTCCCAGCGGGTCTGCGCCTCGGGGCGGTCGAGTGCCTCGATCAGCGCGGGCACGCAGGGCACGACGCGCTGGGGATCGCGCTCGGCAAGCAGGTGCAGCACGCGGGCGGCAAACTGGCGGATGCGGCGCGTGGGACAGCCGAGCTCTTGGACCAGGCGGTCGACGGCGTTCTCGTTCTCCTCTGCCAGCTGAAGCTGTGCCAGCTCCTCGTCGGTGAGCTGTTCTTCCTTATTTTCTGCCCTAGTTACCTCTTTTTACTATTTCTTAGCGTGCTTGCCAGCACCCTTGCTGTCATCGGTGACCGAGATGAGCTGTCGGTCGGCTGCGCCATTGCGACGCGCGCGGCGGCGTTCCTCGGCATCGCCCGAGTCGGCAGCGGCGCGGTGAGCCTTGTTGACGTTAAAGACCTCGTCATGCTTGCGCCACGGGCCGACGGACTCGCCGAAGCTCATCTTAAGGCCGGCGATAAAGCCGCCGAGCCAGCCGATCGGCGCAAACTGCACCAGCGGGAACAGCGAAAACACCCAGGTTAGCAGGACGACTGCCGCCGCACCTGCAAAATTGGCGATCCAGTAGTCACGCTTGGTGATGACGCGCTTTTCGCACGCCCACTGGCCGCACAAAAAGCCGATGTAAATCGCAAAGAGAAAGAGCACCAGCGCAAGCACCACGAACGTCCAGCTCATGGGCGCTACTCCCCGTGATGATGGCCGCAGCAGCACTCGTGGCCGTCGTCATGGCCGTGGCCGCCGCAGCACTCGTGGTCCTCGCCATGGTGGTGGCCGCAACCGCACTCGTGGTCGTCGCCGTGCTCGCCGCAACCGCAGCCTTCCTCGTGAGCACCGTGCTCTTCGGGACGATACTGCGACCAGTCCAGACCGGCGGCGATGGCGTCGGCCTCCTCCTTATAGAGGACCGTGACGGCCTGGGTGCCCAGCTTGGCGCCGCCGATGGCATCGAGCATGTCGTAAAGCGTAAAGGCCACGTCGGCGCCGGGCAGCGCAAGCTCGCGGTCATCGGCATAGGCGAGCGCCAAGCGCAGGTCCTTAATGAAGTGCTCGACCATAAAGCCGGGCTTGTAGTCGCCGTCGAGCGCCTTGGGCGCCAGGCTCTCCATAGCGCCGGACTTGCCGGTGCCGCCCAGGATCATCTGACGGGTCTTCTCCAGATCGAGGCCGCTCAGCTCGGCAAATGCCATGGCGTCTGCCATGCCGACCATGCAGGCGCCCAGCGACACCTGGTTGGCGAGCTTGGCAGCCTGGCCCTTGCCGGCACCGTCGAAGCAGCAAATGTTGGCCGCGAAGGTGGCAAGGATGTCGCGGACCGGCGCGATGTCGTCCTCGGTAGCGCCCACGATAGCCGTAAGCGTGCCGGCGATAGCTCCCGACTCGCCGCCGGTGACGGGGCAGTCAAACGCCATGCGGCCGGAGACCTGGGCGGCTTCGGCAATGTCACGCGCCAGCTCGGGCGAGCTCGTGGTGAGGTCGATCAGGACCGCACCGGGCTTAGTGCACGCGAGCAGACCGTCACCCGCCAGGTAGAGCTCCTCGACCTCGGAGGGATAACCCACCATGGTAAAGACGACGTCGGCGTTCGCCGCGGCATCTGCCGGCGTATCGGCCCAGACGGCACCGCGCTCAACGAGCGCTGCGGCCTTGGACTTGGTGCGGTTGTTGACCGTGACGGGATAGCCAGCGTCCAGAATGTGGCCGGCGATGGGGGCACCCATAATTCCGGTGCCGATAAATGCGACAGAGAGCTTGTTTGCCATGAAACCTTTCCTTTTGGGTTGGGTGTTATTACCAGGTTGAATACTCGGTGCCAGCGTTTGGGCTGTGAGTCGAGGGCGATTACGGACGCATCGCTTGCCTACTGCCCGCGCACGCGGCGAGCGATGCGGTCGGAAAGCGAGGCTTTCTCGGCGCGGTTCTTACCCCAAAACGCAAGTGCCACCATGCCGGGCCCCACGTGCGAGCCGATGGTAGGACCGACGGAACTACGGATAATCGTGACGTCGGCGCAGCCCTCCTCCTTGCGAACGGCGGCCTCGAGCCAGTCACCATCCTTCTCGGCATCGGCCGTCATGATGGCGATGGGCATGGTGCGGTCGGGCACGTAGTTCTCGCGGAACGACTTGAGGATGGACTTGAGCGCCTTCTTGCGGCCGCGGTTGACGCCGATCAGCGACAGCGAGCCGGCCAGGTCGTAGGAGAGCTCGGGCTTGACGTCGAGCTTTGCCGTGAGCTGCGCCGCCGCGGGCGGAATGCGGCCGCCGGCAGCCAGCGCATCGAAGCTCTCGAGCGTAAAGTAACCGTGCACGTAGGTCTTGGCCTCGTTTGCCCAATCGACCAGCTGCTTGGCGTTCAGTCCCGCCGAACGCTGGCGCACGGCCTCAAGCGCCAAGAGCGCGCCGGTCGCGCAGGGCAGGGCGTTGTCGACCACGTAGAGCTCAAAGTTGGGATACTCGGCGCGCACGGCATCTGCCGCCTGGCACGCGGAGTTGTAGCTCGACGACAGCGCCGAGGTAAAGCACAGGTAGACCGTGGGCGTACCCTCTTTGGCGCACTCGGTAAAGAACTCGATATAGCGACCGAGCGACACGGCGGAGGTAGACACGCGAGCGCCGGCGCGCATGCGGTCGTAGAACTCCTTAGGGCTCATGCTTGACCAGATGTCGTCCGTGCGCTCCTCGCCATCGATAATGAAGGGGAAACCTAGGATATCGACATCAAGGTTCGCGGCGACCTCGGGACTAAAGTCGCAGCAGGTATCGACGACGATGCGGCAACGGTCCGAATGACCGGTAGATGCGGCCTTGTCCATCAAAGCGACTCCTTACGTAAAAAGGCGGCCACCCGCATGGGATGGCCGCCAACCGTTAACTCATGCAAGTTAACGTATTTTACTCGTCAAGTGTTTCGATGCGGGGCTTGATGATGCCATATCCACCATTCTTACGGTGATACACCACATTGATGAGACCGGTCGTCGCGTTCTCGAACACGTAGAAGTCGTGGCCCAGCAGATCGGTCTGCACCAGCGCCTGCTCCTCGGTCATCGGGGTGACGTCAATAACCTTCTCGCGGACGAGCAGGTCGTCGTCCTCCTCGGGCAGCAGCAGGTCGGCCAGATCCTCGACGCGCTCGACCGGTGCGACATCCGCGGCGCTGGCACCACCCTGGCGGTTGTCCACGACCTTGGTCTTGAACTTGCGCAGCTGGCGGGTGACCTTATCGGCGGAGAGATCGATGGCGGCATACATATCTGCGCCGTGCTCGGCAACGCGAATCACAGAACCGCGGACACGAACCGTGACCTCGACGATTGCCGGGTTGGGGTTCGAGGGGTTCTTCTCATAACGAAGCACGACGTCGACTGTCATGGGCTCGATATCGAAAACCTTGAGCGCCTCGCCGATCTTCTCATCCACATGCGCACGCAGAGCATCGGTTACCGTCGTCTTGCGTCCAGAAACCTTGATATCCATACGTGGCTCCAATCTGCCTCGGGGACTTACTGTACTGGCTATGTACCCATTGCCGTGCATTTAATCACGCGGATTCCTAAAGACCCGAATAACGATTGCTTGATACCGCATACCGAAGTCTCGCACTTTTCTGTGGCAAAGTGCGCTATAGGAGGGGGCCGGCCGCTTTGTATTTGGTCCCGAAAATTGGCTTTGACCTGCTGGTTTTATTGGGATGAAAAAGCCGGGGTCCCCCATCGGGGAAGCCCGGCAGTGCGTGTTGAAACCGTGAAGAAGTGTCCTTTCCAACGTATAGGAGACGCCACCCCTAGCAATAACTAGCTATTGAGTTTGTTAATGTCGTCGTCGGTGATGGTGCCTTCCTGGCTGGACGATTTGTCCTCGGAGGATGCGGTCTCATTGTTGGAATCGGAGGACTCGCCGCCGGAGGACGTGGTCTCACTGGACTCAGAGTCGCCCGGTTGCACGTTAGCGCCCGAAACCGTCTTAGTGGTGAGGTCGTAGGGAATCTGGCCGTACCAGACGCAGTGAACCGCCTCGAGCGTGCCGTCGACCGTGATGTCGTCGAGGGCATCACTCACGGCACGGCACAGTTCGTCATTGGACGAGAGGCCCGCAACACCAAGCGTCGAGGGCGCCTCGAGCGCACCGACATAGGAGACCTCGCTCATCAGGCGTGCAAGATAGCCGCCGGCTGTGGAATCGCAGATCACATAGTCGACCTCGCCGGACTCGAGCGCCTCAAAGCACTCGTTGATGTTGGAGTAGGTCTTTTGGTTGGCGGTGATGCTCTGCTTAGCAAGCGCCTCCTGCGAGGCCGAGGACATCTGAACGCCCAGAGTAGACGTGTTAAGGGTATCGGTGGAAACGCTTAGCGACCCACCATCGCTGGTTTTACCGAACACGGAAGCGGCATCGTACAGGCAGGTGCCGAGCGAGCTAACGTCCCCGTCCGTGGAGTTGATCTCGCCGATAAAGATATCAGCCTTTTTGTCGCCGAGCGCGGAACCTGCCGAGGACGCATCGACAAAGGCAACCTTAAGGCCCATGCGGCTTGCGAGGGCGCGGGCGGCGTCGACCGCATATCCCGTGAGCTCGCCGTCGGCGCCCTGCATGGCCTGCGGCGCATCGGAAGTATCGAGGGCAACCGTCAGGGTTCCGGGAGTGACCAGGGCATCGTCCGACACCGCCGGCGTGACCGTCTCGTACTCGATCTGGTCGATCGTGGGAGTCGTGAACGTAGACAGCGGGTTGAACGCGCATCCGCTCAGGCCCAAAACGGCAATGACCGCTGCGGTCCCAGCACCTAACCGAGCCGCGTGCATCAAGCTGCCCCTCACCATGTCCACTACCCTGCCTTCTGTGTCGTATACAATCCGTGCGTTGCGCGGAATATCAGGTTGTTCCCACCAGCTGACCTGGTATTTGACCCCACACTTGCGCACCGGGGTGTTTGCTCGGGAGGCCGCAGCCACCTTCACGACTGACCCGCTCGCCCGCGAGGCGGTATTGCCCCAAAGAAAGTAGAACGGACGGTGCGGCTTACATCTAGGACGCGCC
>CABSBK010000028.1 GCA_902475865.1 uncultured Collinsella sp. | reverse complement strand
CATTCGCATGCTGGCACTTCCCGTCAACAAGGAAAAGAACGGCTACCTGCTCAATTCCATGCTGGTGCCATGGCTGCTTTCGGGCCTCGACTTGTATGTCTCGGGCGTGAGCGATCCCAAGAGCATCGACCTCGCATGGACGCGTGGCACCGGCGCCCCCAAGGGTCCGTTCCGCGTATTCGACACGGTTGGTATCCAGACGGCTTACAACATCGTTATGCAGTACCAGAAGGTGCCGGGCCTGGTGAGCCCGTTGCTCAAAAAGATGATGATGCCCTACAACTTTAAGGCCATGGCATCCGTCCTCAAGCAGATGCTCGACGAAGGCAAGCTGGGCGAAAGCTCGGGCGAGGGCTTCTTCAAGTACTAAAAAATGATCCCTCGGGGACGGAGGAAAACGGATCATCGCATTACTGCGTCCCCTGTGCGTCTTGCGGCTAACGGCTCCGGCTGCCGCGAGCCTAAGCTAGCCTTAAGGGGCGTTTGTTAAGCTGAGAGTCAAATTGGACAGGGCTGGGCAAACGCCATGGTATATGAGGGAAACGACGGTGGCATTCAAAGACGGTAACGATATGGAATTGAGTGACAAGGACAACAGGCTGCTCTCGCGCCGAGTAGCTCTTGCGGGTGCGGCGGGCGCGCTGGCGCTTGCCGGGACAGGGCTCATGGGCTGTTCGGTCGGCGGGACCGGCTCGAACGACGCATCTACTGCGAGCAACGAGCTCACCGACGAGCAAAAGAAGCTCCACAAGCAGATCGTCGCGACCTACGACGTCGAGAAGCAGGCGGCCATCAAGGAGCGGCTCGATGCTGATTACGCCGCAGGCAGCTTCGACGAAACCGCCCCGTTCGTCAAGGCAGATCCCTTTGGCACCGATACCCTGAGCTGCTACGTGCGCTTTGCAACGGCGGATCCCGTAACCGTCTCCTACAAGGTCGCCGAACGCAAAAAGGCCGGCGACGCCCCCAAAGTCGCTGCGTTTTCCCGTACACCCCGCGGCGGCGACACGCCGGCCATAGAGCACGAGTTCAAGGTCATCGGCCTCATTCCCAACCACAAAAACACGGTGACCCTCACCTGTACGGCACAAGACGGTACCAGTCGCACCTCAACCTTTACCGTCAAGACGCCGGCTCTCAAGGGCGAGGAAGAAGAGCGGCTCGCCGTCACGGCGGGGGAGTCCAACACGCCGCTCGCTGATGGCCTCTTTGCCATCCTGGGCAACGACTCATCCAAGCTCGACTTTATGTACCTCTACGACAACGCGGGCCAGATTCGCGGCGAGGTGCCAATCATCGGCTACCGCAGCCACCGCCTACTGTTTCCGGGCGACGGTAGCATGATCATGAGCGTCTCGACGACCAAGATGGCCCAGATCAACGCCATCGGCCAGGTGGTAAACGTTTGGAGTACGGGCGACTATGAGTTACACCACGACTACGCCTTCGATGACGACGGCAATCTGCTAGTGCTGGCGAGCCATGCCGGCTCCGAAGCCGATTTGGACGTCGACCGCGCGGCTGTCAAAAAAGGCAAGGACGACCGCGTTAATGTCGAGGACCTCATCATTAAGATTGACGTGACCACCGGTGACGTCAATCTCGTCGTGGACCTGGGCGACATATTCCCCAATCTCAAGGCGAGCGCCAAGGTTGCCTCGGACGGCGACCTGGATTGGATTCACATCAACACGATCCAGTGGCTCGGCGGCGGCACCGTTCTGCTCAGCTCGCGCGAGACCTCAACGGTCATCAAGCTCACGGATATTTACGGCACGCCTACGGTCGATTGGCTTATGGGCTCGCCAGAGTTTTGGGCCGGCTCGGGCTTTGAGGACAAGCTGCTGCAGGCCCAAGGCGATTTTTCGCTCAACGCAGGTCAGCACAGTGTGACCTATCTGCCAAACGACGAGACGACCACGACCGGTCGCTACCAGGTGCTGCTGTACGACAACAACTTTGGTGCGGCAGAAAGCTATCCCAAGTTCGATTGGGGCCAGCCGGGCGCCGCGGTAGTGACTGATTACAGCAAGGGCACGCATTCGTTTGGGCGCGTGTTCGCGGTGGACGAGACCGCACGCACCTACGAGCTTGTGGACCAGATCGCAGTGCCGTTCTCGGGCTACGTAAGCAGTGCACAGCGCATCGGCGATTCGAGCAGCATGCTCGTGGCATCGGGTCAGGCCAAGACCTTCACCGAGTATGATCGCTATGGACTGCCCATCGCCACCTACGAGATGGAAGCCGAGAAGTACATCTACCGCGTGTACAAGTACGAGCTGTAGCGCTGCGCTTGGCTGTGCCTGCGCCCCGCGGCTGCGCTCTCGTGCCGGGCCACCTCGCGTCCCGCATCACTTCACGTCAAACTCCACGCGACCGAGTTCGGGCACATTGAGGTCGATGAGCTTGCGGGCAACGCGGCGGTCGTGCGCCCCGAGCGCCTCGCTTGTCGTCACGTGAGCGACAACCTCGCGCTCGACGATGCCCTCCTCGTCGCCTTCGGCGGCTGAGGTTTCGACGGCGACGGTGTAATCCTTGAAGCCCGGTAGCACCGCGGCAAGCTCGCGCGTGGTCTCGGTGACGCCGTAGCCGTCCTGCACGCCGGCCTGCGCCGAACCAATAGACCCCGCGGTCATAACGATGCAGGGGACGGCAAAGATCACCGTGCCCACGATGATGTGGCGGCGCACCTTGCGCGATAGCTCGTTGACCTCGTCGTTTTCCTCGGCAGTCACAATACCGTCGCCGTTCAGGTCGCGCTTGAGCGGCACGCGTAAAAGAAGCAGCACGGCTTCGGCAGCCAGTGCGATAAAGACCACGTTGATGCCAAACTCATAAAGTGCTGAGAGAAACAGTGACCCACTTGCAATGGCGATGCCATAGCCCGCCGCGCACAGGGGCGGCATGAGCGCAGTCGCCACGGCTACGCCGGCAATGAGCGTCGAAGGCTCCTGGTCGCGCGAGTTGCCCAGCCCGCCCGCAAAGCCGCCCGCGAGCGCGACGGCAAGGTCCCATACGGTGGGTGTCGAGTTATCGATGATGGCGGCCGTGGTGGTGCCAAGGGGCGAGAGCTTAAAATACAGCGTGGAAGTGATCAGGCAAAGGACCATCTGCAGCGCGAGGCCGGCAATTGCCTCGAGGGTAATCTCGCGGTCGAGCGTGGCGATGCCGTATGCCATGGCAAGGACCGAGCCCATGAGCGGGCAGATGAGCATGGCGCCCACAATGGCGATGTCCGAATCGATATCGAGGCCGATGCTCGCGATGAGCATGGCGATGATGAGGATGCACAGGTGAGAGCCGGTCAGGCGCGCCCCGTTTACAAAGCGCTTGCGAATCACGTGATAGGGGGCGCGACCCTCGCGAATGTTGAATGCGCGCCTCAGGAAGCGGCCGGCGTTCTCCATGACCTCGCTATAGGCAGGGCGGATGCCGTGGCGCCGGTGATGGCGCTCGCGCAGTCGCTTGAGCTGCTGGTTATCGAGTTTCATGTTCACCTCGCTTCGCCGCGGGCTATGCATCGCGCCCGCTGCCTCTACTCTACACCGCGGCAGGCGGGGTGGTCATCTTGACGTGAAACTTAGACGAGTAGGTAAAGGGGGCGCGTCAAATGAGGTTGAAGCCGAGGGTTTCGGCAGATACAGAAAAGCGCGGGGCCGGATGGTCTCCGACCCCGCGCTCTGCACGGGTACGTTGTTATTGGGTTTAGCCCAGCAGGCTCAGGCCAACAGAGACAAACGCCAGGATAACGCCGACGATAGACTCGCCACCGAGCAGGCCGCTGGCGACAACCAGGCCCTGCTCCTGGAAGGCGGCGTCCTTGGCGGCCTTTTCCTCGTCCGAAAGACCGGCCTCGGCGTCGCGGTGTGCGGCCCACTTGTCGTAGGCGAGCTTGACGCAGGAGCCCAGGAAGGCCGTGAGCGACATGTAGAACGGCAGGTACACGCCTAGACCGATCATCATGGCCGGAATGCCGAGCCAGTACATGACGATGCCGGCGATAAAGCCGCCTGCGAACCACGGCACGCTCGGGATGCCCGAGACCATGGTGGCGACTACGCTTGCCTGCGCGGCAACGAAGCTCTTGTCGGGGCCGAAGGCGTCCGGACCATAGGCGGTGACGAGCGCGACCATGACGGCGGCGGCGACCAGGGCGCCCACGATGCCGCCGATGGCCTGGCCAACCCACTGTGCGCGCGGGTTGGTGCCCAGCACGGCGCCGGCCTTAAAGTCGTTCATGACGTCGCCCGCAAGGCCGCACGCCACGGCCACGATGCCGGCGATAAAGAACAGCTTGACCTGGGCGATCTGTGCAAAGGCCGCCACGATGAGCATGACGATGAGGCCGAAGATCTCCATGGGGTCGATACCCGTCTGGCCGCAGCTCTGTGCACTCATGATGGTGGTGACAAAGGTGAACAGCGTGACGATGACGGCCGGGACGGGACCAAGGTCGAGCACGATGGCGATGATCACGGCGATGGCGGCAGCGCCCAGGCCGATGATACCGGCGTCGAGCTTAAGGGAGCCCGAGATGAGCGACTGCTCGTCGGTGTCGGTGGAGCTGTCGGCGGCGAGGCCGCGGACGATACCGGCGACCTGCGGCAAGATGTCCTTGAGGACGACGGCGACGCCAAAGCCCATCATGAGGCCCATACCCAGGGACTTAACAATGCCCTGTGCGGTCATAACGTCAAACAGACCGGCAGCGGTGCCGCCGACAATGATGCCAAAATTGCCCAGCAGCGCGCCGGCAAACCAGAACGCGACGGGGGCGAAGCCCACCAAAAAGCCGATGGACAGCAACATGGGCGAGTTGTAGATGGCAAAGGTCACACCGGGGATATTGAGCGTGCACAGCATGCTGGGCACCACGCCCAGAGCGTCGCGAAGCACGCTGTAGATGCCTGCGATGGCCATGGAGCCAAAGAGCTGCTTGCCGGTCTTGCCGCCGGCCTCGGTAGCACGCAGGGTCTGAGCTGCGGCGTTGCCGGTGGGGAACTCCAGCGCGGCGTCCACGATAAAGTGACGGTGGATGAGCACTGTCGCCAGAAGGCCCAAGACGGTGCCGGCGAGCGCCACGATAAACATGTCGAGCCAGCTGATCTGGTCGGCATAGCCCAGCATCCAGGCGCCCGGGATGGTAAACGCCAGACCGCCGGCGACCATGGCGCCCGCGGACATGATGGTGTGGGTGACGTTGGCCTCGTTGAGACTGGCGTTGCCCATGAGCTTCAGGAAGAACAGCGAAATGACGGCAGCGAAAATGATCGGCCAGGGGAGGGCGCCCATCTTGAGGGCGGTATAGGCCGAGCTTGCCGTGATGATCACGCAGCCAAGGACGCCGATGACGACGCCGCGCAGCGTGAGTTGCCCGCGCATCGAAGCACGGTTCGAGGGATTGCTCATATAGAACTCCTTTGCGTATATCCGCTTCCCCCGGGAGCGCCGTTACGGATACGGCGCGGGAAGTCGGGTTACCAAGGGTCGCCGCGTGAGCTCGCAAACGACCGCGCACCAGTATAGCCGCAAGCTAGTCATTTTGGGACGGGGCTATTTTAGCTACCCCTGTTTGCCGGAGGGATATACTGCTGGGCAGACGAAAGGAGCGCCGACGATGCTTGATGGGTGCGCATATATATTGACGGTCGACGTGGGCAACACGTCCATTCGCTTTGGCCTGTTTGCCGAGGATTCGGCTGCGGCACAGGAATGCCCGCTTGCGACGTGCGAGATCACGACGCCGTCGAGCATCACAGCCGACGAGGCGCGCATGCGTCTCGTGCAGGTCATGGCTGCACTGGCGGCCGATGCGGGCATGCCGGGCGCGCTTGTGCCCGCGGCTGCTGTGCTGAGCTGCGTGGTGCCGGCGCTCGAGCGCCCGTGGAAAGCGGCGCTTTCCCGCACCTGCACGGGGCGCGTGCTCACCGTGGGGCCGGGCCTCAAGACCGGCATGCCCGTGCACTACGACGATCCGGCCGAGATCGGCCCCGACCGCATCGCCGATGCCGTGGCGGCCCGCGCCGTCTACGGCTCGCCGTGCATTGTGATCGACCTGGGCACGACGACCAATATCGAGGTCATTGACGCGCACGGCACCTTTGTCGGCGGCGTCATCGCGCCCGGTCTGGCGCTCGGCGCCCGCTCGCTTTCGGCGGCAGCAGCGCGCCTACCCCAGGTTGAGCCCTCGGCGCCGACACACGTCATCGGCCGCAACACGCGCGAGGCCATGCGCTCGGGCGTGGTTCTGGGCGAGGTGGCCCGCATCGACGGCATGCTCGACATGGTGCTCGCCGAGATGCGCGCGACCAAGGCCGCGGGGGAGGGCGATGTGCCCATCGTCATTACCGGTGACGATGCCAAGGCGCTTGCGGCGCTGGTCGGCCATAGCCTGACGGTCGACGATGCGCTGACGCTGCGGGGTCTCGCCGAGCTCTACCACATCAACCAAAAGCCCCGTCGCGCGTAGGGCGAGGAGCTGGTGGGATAAGCGCCCCTACCTTTCACCTGCTACAATGGGTCAAACTATTGCGATTTCGGAGGTGTCTGCCATGTCGGACGATCTTCATCAAACCGCGTCGGGCAAGCGCCGCGACGTCATTAGCTGGGATGAGTTCTTTATGAGCGTGGCCATTGCCGCGCAGCGCCGCAGCAAGGACCCTAACACGCAGGTGGGCGCGTGCATCGCCAGCACCAACCACCGCATCCTTTCGGTGGGCTACAACGGTACGCCCTCGGCCCTCAACGATGACTTTTTCCCGTGGGGTACGAGCGACGACCCATTGCAGGATAAGCACAACTACGTGGTGCATGCCGAGGCAAACGCCGTGCTCAACTACCGCGGCTCGCTCAAAGACCTCGAGGGTTCCACGGTCTACGTCACGCTGTTCCCGTGCCACGACTGCGCCAAGATCCTGGCGCAGGTGGGCGTGGGCGAGGTCGTCTACCTGGACAACAAGTATGCCGACACCGATGACGGCCGTATCAGCCGCCGCATTCTCGACTCCTGCGGCATCAGCTACCGCCAGGTCATCGTCGATGTCCAGATTGGTACCGGGGGACAGGCTCAGCAGTAGTGCGTGCCAACGCTAGCTGGCGGCAAAACAGCCAAAAGAGCCCCGTCCCAAATTGACTACTCGTGAAAGTCGCGTCTGCGCGCATGGACGGCTCGTGAGCGGGTACATGGCTGTAGTAACATAGCTTCTGTCCGCGGGCGTGCCCGCGTTATTGTGAGAAAGGAGCCCCTGTGGCTGTTAACGAAGAGCTGCTTAAGAAGGTTCTTGAAGAGATTCGCCCCAACCTGCAGGCCGACGGCGGCGATATGGAGTATGTGGGCGTCGACGACGAGGGTGTCGTCAAGCTGGAGCTGCAGGGCGCCTGCGCCGGCTGCCCCATGAGCTCGCTGACCCTTTCCATGGGCATCGAGCGCATCCTGAAGGAGCACGTGCCCGGCGTTACCCGCGTCGAGCAGGTCAATGCTTCCGGCGAGGCCGAGGACCTGTACGACGAGTACGCGCCGTTCTAAGATGCGAAAGCTGCGGACGGTACGCTCCGCATAGACGTTACGCCCAGATATGCGGCTGCGAGCACAAGGCCCGCGGCCGCATTTGTATGTAGGGAGCAGGGGATCGATATGCTCAACGACCTCTACCATATGCTTGACCCCGTTGCGATCTCGGCGGGCCCCATCACCATCTACTGGTACGGTCTGGCCTATGTGGTCGGCGCCCTGCTCACAGCGGTTGTTATGTACCGCACGCAGCGTCGTTGGGGCTTCGACATCACGATCGATGACCTGACGAGCGTCGTGGTCGGCGCGGTCTTTGGTCTCATCATCGGCGCGCGCCTGTTCTACGTCGTCTTTTACGGCGATGGCTACTATTGGACCCACCCGCTCGAAATCTTTGCCACCAACGAGGGGGGTATGAGCTTCCACGGCGGCCTGGTGGGCGGCATCTTGGGCGGCATCATCGTGTGCCGCATGTATAAGCTCGACGCCTGGACCATCGCCGACCTTGCTGTGATCGGTGCTCCGCTGGCGCTGTGCCTGGGCCGTTGCGCCAACTTCGTGAACGGTGAGCTGTGGGGTAAGCCGACCGATCTGCCTTGGGGTGTGGTCTTTGGCGGCACCGCGGGCGATATGCCGCGCCATCCCTCCCAGCTCTACGAGGCGTTTCTTGAGGGCATCGTGCTCTTCTGTATTTTGCAGGTGCTTAGCCGCAAAAAGCCGCTGCTGCCCCAGGGTACGTTTATGGGCGTGTTCGTGATGGGGTACGGCATCGTCCGCTTTCTCGTTGAGTTCGTGCGCGTGCCCGATGCCCAGCTGGGTTATCTGCTGGGAGGCGTTATCACCATGGGCCAGCTGCTGAGCCTGCCGCTCGTAATCGCGGGCCTGGCGCTCGTCATCTTTGCCCTCCGCCGCAACCGTCCCCAGCGCGTCTACCTCGACGCCTAGCCGCCACATACCACCACAAGGGGGACAGGCACCTTTGTGGTGGTTTTGCCGGGCAACGATGACAGAACCGTAACGTTTCCCCAGATAAAACCTGCCAAAATAAACCTGTCCCTTTTTGGCAGGTTTCTAGAAAGGCTATTCGGACTGTGAAGGATTCCGACCTCTCCGCAGCGGCTGCGCGCGACGCCGCCCGCATCGTTTGGTTTAAGCACTATCCCGCCAAGCAGACGCTCATCGCATTTTTGCTCGCGCTGTTGGCGACCACGGCGTTTTCCATCGATCCCGCCCCGGTGTCGAGCAACGCAGTCTTGGCAATTGACCCCAAAGCCTCGGGCATGCTGTACGTGTGCTACGAGGTACTTCTCTCGTTTGCCGGCCATACCGACGCAGTGATGCTGCTTGCGCTTGCCTGCCTGCTCACGCTGCCGTTTCGCTATGTGTTCTTTGGCCGCGGTGACGCTTGGCGCCCGTCGGTCGTGCTGCCATCGCTGTTCTTTGCCGTTTGCATGGTGTTCGGCCGTAGCTACGACCTTACCGATTCGGCAGAGATTGTGCTGGGCGACAAGGCACGCGTTATCTGCGCCTGGATTGGCGGCGCGGGCTGGATGCTTCTGGCGATTGTGGCCTTCTATCTGGCTTTTGAGTTTTTGGATTGGTTGAGCTCCCGCCGCATTCCGTTTTCGGAGACCCACTTTGGTCGCGTGTGGCGTGTTGCCCACGCCGTGCTCTCGGTCCATCCCTTTGCCGGGCCCTTCCTGGTGCTTATACTCTCTTGGGCGCCCACG
>CABSBK010000027.1 GCA_902475865.1 uncultured Collinsella sp. | reverse complement strand
TCAAGTGGTATAAACATGGCTCTTACCGATTAAACGCCACCGCAAAACCTCTTTCGTTCATAAAAGTAACGTACAGGTGTTATCGTAGTTTTTGCCGAAAGTTCCACCGAGCACGCGAGGTGGAACGAATCATAGAACTATCGCCGTCCCTTCGATTCGTGCAGCCTTGGACCTTTCGCATCTAGTCACCAAGGCAACACGCTGCCGCGTCATGATGGGATCAAACGTGAGCGATACAAAGCTAAAGCCAGCAACCAAAAAGCCTGCTACCCGTAAAGCCGCCCCGCACGCGCCGGAGCTCACCAAAGACGATGTCTACCTGTTTGGCATCGGCACGTGGGAGCGCAGCTGGGAAAAGATGGGCGCGCACCCCGACACGCAGAACCGTACGCGCGGCTGGCGTTTTTGCGTTTGGGCGCCCGACGTAAAGAGTGTTCACGTCATTGGCGAATTTAACGACTGGGACGAGCAAGCCAACCCGCTGGTGCCCATGCATACGAGCGCTATTTGGGAAGGCTTTATTCCTGGCGCCGAGCAGGGCCAGCTCTATAAGTATCTCATCGAGACCAACGAGGGCGAAAAGCTCTACAAGGCCGATCCGTACGCCTTTAAGGCCGAGTGCCCTCCGGGTACCGCGAGCGTGCGGTGGACCCTCGATGGCTACAAGGGGAACGACGCCGCATGGCTCAAGCGCCGCGCCAGCTATAACCACATGTCGCAGCCCCTAAACATCTACGAGGTGCATATTGGCTCGTGGAAGCGCCACGGCGATGCGCCGCAGGGCGAGCCGGACGAGTACGGCAACTACCCCGGCCCCATGGATCCCTTCCCCGCGCAGCGCGGCGAGTTCTATACCTACGACGACCTGTCGGTGGAGCTCGTGGACTACGTGCATGACATGGGCTATACGCATATCGAGGTTATGCCGCTCATGGAACATCCCTTCGATGGCTCCTGGGGCTACCAGACGACCGGCTACTACGCCGCCACGTCGCGTTACGGCAACCCGCAGCAGCTCATGCACTTTATCGATGCATGCCATGAGGCAGGCATCGGCGTGATCATGGACTGGGTACCCGGCGGTTTTTGCGCCGACTCTCACGGCCTTGCCACCTTTAACGGCCACATGCTGTTTGAGCACGAGATTCACCCCAACTGGGGCACGCACAAGTTTGACTTCGCCCGCGGCGAGGTCCGCTCCTTCCTGGTCTCCAACGTGCTGTACTGGCTCGAAAACTTCCACGTGGACGGCATTCGCATGGACGGCGTGTCCAGCATGCTGTACCTCAACTTTGGCATCGACGATCCCGGCCAAAAGAAGTTCAACAAGTACGGTACCGAGGAGGACCTGGACGCCAGCGCGTTTATCCGCCAGGTCAACTGCGCTGTAGAGGCGCACTACCCCGACGTGATGATGATGGCCGAGGAGTCCACCGCGTGGCCGCTCGTGACCTATCCGCCGCAGGACGGCGGCCTGGGCTTCCACTACAAGTGGGACATGGGCTGGATGAACGACACCCTGCACTACATGCAGACCGATTTTCCGTGGCGCCCCGGCAACCACGGTCTGCTCACGTTCTCCATCATGTACGCCTTTACCGAGAACTTTATCTGTCCGCTGAGCCACGACGAGGTCGTGCACGGCAAGTGCTCACTCATCGGCCGTATGCCGGGCGACTGGTGGCGCCAGTTTGCCGGCCTGCGCACGCTGGCCTTCTACCAGATGACGCACCCCGGTGCCAAGCTCAACTTTATGGGCAACGAGATCGGCCAGTTTATTGAATGGCGCTACTACGAGTCCATTCAGTGGTTCTTGACCGAGGAGTACGAGACCCACGCGCACCATCAGGCGTTTATCAAGGCGCTCAACCACCTGTACACCGCCGAGCCCGCCCTGTACGAGCGCGGCTACACCGACGACGGCTTTACCTGGATCGACGCGGATAACTCCAAGCAGTCCATCGTGAGCTTTGTGCGTCAGGGCGAAGATATTGATGACGACCTGGTAATCCTGATCAACTTTGACCCGGCGAGCTACGAGAGCTTCCGCGTGGGCGTGCCGCGTGAGGGTGACTGGGAGGTCATCTTCGATTCCGACCGTCCCGAGTTTGGCGGCAGCGGATACGCCGGTGAGGAGCCCTACACCTGCTCAAGCGAGCCCTATCCCTGGAACGGGCAGATGGACTCCATCGAGATTAAGGTACCCGGCCTGGCAGGCGTGGTGCTTAAACGCCGCGGACCGAGTAGCTATAAGCCGCATGTGGTTGAGGAGCCCAAGAAGGCGACGCGCAAGCGTGCGTCCTCGGTGAAGCCCAAACCAGCGGCTGCCAAGAAGGCTCCGGCTAAGGCGAAGGTTGCCAAGTCTGCCGCCAAGGCTTCGACCAAGTCCGCCACGGCCAAGAAGGCGGCTACCAAAAAGGCTGCTCCCAAGGCCAAGGCAGCTGCTGTTAAGGCTCCTGCCAAGAAAGCGTAACAAAGTCGTTACCACTGTAATTACCCGCCTCGCCGAGGCGTAGGATACAAGTCATAACCGTTCCGGGAGAAACATCCCCGGGGGAAAGGAACGTATGAATAAGATCTTCGACAACAAGCAGGAGTTTACCGAGCTCTATCGCGATGCCGTCATGAGCATCAGCGGCAAGAGCGTGGAGGCCGCCAGCGACCTCGACCGCTTTAACGCCCTGGCCAAGCTCGTGGCCGAGAAGGCTCGCACCGTTGCCACCAAGAGCGACGCCCGCGCCACCGCCGAGGGCAAGAAGCGCGTGTACTACTTCTCGATCGAGTTTTTGATCGGTCGCCTGCTCGATAACTACCTGCTCAACTTTGGCGTGCGCGACATGGTCGCCGAGGCGCTCGACGACATGGGCTTTGACCTTTCCGTCATCGAGAACCAGGAGCCCGATCCGGCGCTGGGCAACGGTGGCCTGGGCCGTCTGGCCGCATGCTTCCTGGATTCTATGGCAGCCGAGGGCATTGCAGGCTACGGCAACGGCATGCGCTACCGCTACGGCTTGTTTAAGCAGGAGATCGTTAACGGCAGCCAGGTCGAGGCCACCGACGAGTGGCTCACCCACGGCTATCCCTGGGAGGTCCGTCGTCAGGACAAGGCCGTGACCATTAAGTTTGGTGGCCATGTTGAGGGCTTTGAGGAGAACGGCCGCACGTTCTACCGCACGGTGGACACGCAGGATATCCTGGCCGTCCCTTATGACATCCCCGTGGTGGGTTATGCCGGCGAGACCGTCAACAAGCTGCGCGTCTGGGCCGCCGAGCCGGTCGAGGAGCACTTTGACCTGGAGGCCTTCAACCGCGGCGACTACGCCCTGGCCGATGCCGAGCGCGCCGAGGCCGAGGCCATCAGCGCCATCCTCTACCCCAACGACGCCGGCGAGCACGGCCGTCTGCTGCGCCTGAAGCAGGAGTACCTGTTTGTTTCGGCTGGCATCTACAGCCTGCTCGACACCTTTGAGAAGGAGCACGGCGAGAACTGGGAGCTGCTGCCGCAGTTTGTGGCCATCCACACCAACGACACGCACCCCGCCATGTGCGGCCCCGAGCTCATGCGCATCCTGATCGACGAGAAGGAGCTCGAGTGGGATGACGCCTGGAACATCGTAACGCAGGTCGTGAGCTACACCAACCACACCATCCTGCCCGAGGCCCTGGAGAAGTGGCCCATCGGCACGTTCTCCAAGCTCCTCCCCCGCGTGTACCAGATCATCGACGAGATTAGCCGTCGCTGGCATGAGTCGTTCGACACCACGCAGGAAGGCTGGCAGGAGCGCCTGCGTCAGACCGCCATTCTGTGGGACGGCGAGATTCGCATGGCCAACCTGTCCGTGATCTGCAGCCATAGCGTCAACGGCGTGGCCAAGATTCACTCCGACATCATCAAGAACATCGTGCTCAAGGACTTCTATGCCCTGACGCCCGAGAAGTTCAACAACAAGACCAACGGCATCTCGCACCGTCGCTTCTTTGCCGAGGCCAACCCCACCTACGCCAAACTCGTGACCGAGGCCATTGGCGACGGCTGGTTGAAGGACGCCTTTGAGCTGGAGAAGCTTAAAGGTTTCCAGAACGACACCGAGTTCCTGAAGGCCGTGGGCGCCTCCAAGCGCGCCAACAAGGAGCGCCTGGCCGCCTACGTTAAGGCCGAGACCGGTTTGGTCATTGACCCCAACACTGTCTTCGATGTTCAGGTTAAGCGCTTCCACGCCTACAAGCGCCAGCTCATGAACATCATGAAGGTGATGGACATCTACAACCGTCGCATCGCCGATCCCAACTTCCACGTGACGCCGACGACCTTCATCTTTAGCGGCAAGGCTGCCTCGAGCTATACCTTTGCCAAGGAAACTATCCGCCTGATCAACTCGGTGGCCGAGGTCATCAATAACGACCCGCGCGTCAACGAGGTCATGAAGGTCTGCTTTATCCCCAACTTCCGCGTGAGCAACGCCCAGCTCATCTACCCCGCCGCCGAGATCTCGGAGCAGATCTCCACGGCCGGCAAGGAGGCCTCGGGTACGTCCAACATGAAGCTCATGATGAACGGCGCCATTACGCTGGGCACCCTCGACGGCGCCAACATCGAGATTGCCGACCTGGCCGGCCGCGAGAACGAGGCCATCTTTGGCCTGACCGCTCCCGAGGTCGAGCAACTCTGGGCATCCAACAGCTACTTTGCGTGGGATACCCTCAACGGTGACCGCGAGCGCCTGGGCCGCGTGATGGACGAGCTTAAGGACAACACGTTTGCCGGCCTTTCGGGCAACTTCGAGAGCATCTACAACGAGCTCATGAACAACAACGACCCCGACCTGGTCATGGCAGACTTCCGCAGCTACGTAGATGCGTGGGAGAAGCTCACCGGCAGCTATGGCGACCAGGAGACTTGGAACCGCAAAGCCCTGCTCAACACCGCCTCGAGCGGCTGGTTCTCGAGCGACCGCACCATTCGCGAGTACCGCGACGAGATCTGGCACGCGTAAAGGCGCGTGAGCTCCCTTATGCCAGCACGGCATTACTCGACGGGCGCGACCGAGCGCGCGCCCGTCGCTAATGGGTTTAGGAACATCGATGACAGAAGGAGAAATCGATGAGTAAGAAAGAATGCATCGCGATGCTCCTCGCAGGAGGACAGGGCAGCCGATTGGGGGCACTCACCCAAAAGATCGCTAAGCCGGCGGTTAGCTTTGGTGGCAAGTTCCGCATTATCGACTTTTCGCTCTCCAACTGCTCCAACTCGGGCATCGACACGGTGGGCGTTCTGACGCAGTATCGCCCCTACCTGCTGCATGCCTACGTGGGCTCCGGCGAGGCCTGGGATCTGGACAGCCGCGACGGCGGGGTCTCCATCCTGCCGCCGTACGCGACGCAGACCGGCGGCGCCTGGTATGCGGGCACGGCCGACGCCATTACGCAGAACCTCGACTACATCAAGGCCAATGACCCCAAGTACGTCCTGATTCTTTCGGGCGATCACCTGTATCGCATGGACTACCGCAAGATGCTCAAGACGCACATTGAGAACAATGCCGACCTCACGGTGAGCGTTATGCCCGTGCCGTGGGAGGAGGCCAGCCGCTTTGGCATCCTGACCACCGACCCCGAGGATGGCCGCATCACCAAGTTTACCGAGAAGCCCGAAAAGCCCGATTCGAACCTCGCGTCCATGGGCATCTACATCTTCTCGGCCGACGTGCTGATCGAGGCGCTCGAGGAGGACGCTCTGGACCAGCGCTCGAGCCACGACTTTGGCAAGGACATCATCCCCAAGCTGCTCGGCGAGAACAAGCGCCTGTACAGCTACGAGTTCCACGGCTTTTGGAAGGACGTCGGCACCATCGCCAGCTTCCACGAGACCTCGATGGACCTGCTGGGCAACAATCCCGAGTTCGATCTGTTCGACAAGCACTTCCCCATCATGTCCAACATCACCACGCGTCCGCCGCACTACATTGGCCCGGACGGCCGCCTGGACGACTGCCTGGTCTCCAACGGCTGCAAGATCTACGGCACCGCTCGCCACTCGATCCTTTCGACCGATGTCATCATCGAGGAGCGCGCCGTGGTCGAGGACTCCGTGCTGCTGCCGGGTGCGCACGTTAAGAGCGGCGCACACATCTGCCGCGCTATTTTGGGCGAGAACTCCACGGTCGAAGAGGGCGTGAAGCTCGGCTCTGTCGATACCACCAAGGATACGGCCGTCGTTGGAAATGACGTCGTTATCGGGAAGGGGGAATGATCCGATGATCAATCGCAAGGCCATCGGTTATATCACCGCTAACTACTCTTCGACCTACGGCAGCGTGCTGCTCAAGGATCGCCCCATCGCGTCTGTTCCGTTTTTGGGCCGCTACCGTCTGATCGACTTCCCGCTGTCCAACATGATGAATGCCGGCATTAAGACCGTCGGCGTCGTCATGCCGGGCAACTACCGCTCGCTGATCGACCACGTGGGCTCGGGCAAGGACTGGGGCCTGGACCGCAAGAAGGGCGGCCTGTTCATGGTGCCCGGCAACGCGTATGGCACCACCAAGGGCGGCATGCGCTTCTTGCTGCGCGACATCATCTCCAACAAGACGCTGTTCCAGCGCTCGGACAAGCCCTATGTCGTGATGATGGGCACCAACATCATCTTTAACATGGACCTCAACACCATCATCGACGCGCACGAGAACTCCGGTGCCCAGATGACCGTGGTGTACTGCAAGGCCACGCGCAATATTGATGACGAGACCAAGCTCGAGATTAACGAGAACGGCCGCCTGACGGGCGTGAGCGCCGGCGTCGTGTACGGCGACAACGCCTCTATGGACTGCTGCATCGTCAACCGCGAGACGCTGCTCGAGATCATCGACCACTACCAGGCTGCCGACTATCTGGACCTGCTCGAGGCGCTCCAGGGCGACTTTGGCAACATCGACGTGTGCAGCTATGAGTACAAGGGTGAGGTTGTGGGCGTGTTTAGCGAGAAGTCGCTGTATCGCCGCAGCATGGACCTGCTCGACCAGGCCGTGGCCGACCAGCTCTTTGACCCCGAGCGCCCGATCCTGACCAAGGCCCACGACGTGCCGCCTTCGCGCTATGCGACCGGCAGCCACGCTTGCAACTCGATCATCTCGGCCGGCTGCATCATCAAGGGCACCGTGCGCAACTCGATCCTGTCGCGCGGCGTTGTGGTTGAGGAAGGCGCTTCGGTGACCAACTCGATCATCAACCAGAGCTGCATCATCAAGAGCGGCGCCCGCGTTGAGAACGCCATCCTGGACAAGAACAACGTGGTTCCCACCAATACCGAGCTTCGCGGCACGCCCGAGAACATCCTGGTGCTGGGCAAGGCTCCGTTAACTTCCGACACCACCATCGTGCGTTAACGTTGGCACCGCAACATCGCTCGTAACATGTAGAATAGCCGCCCGGTTCGCGCCTGGCGGCTATTCTCGAATAACAACATGGGAGACAATATGGCTGATTCCAGCAAAAAGATGCAGATCGTGTTTGCCGCGGACGAGTGCGCACCGTTTGTAAAGACCGGTGGCCTGGGCGACGTGGCGGGCTCGCTGCCAGCGGCGCTTGTGCGCGCCGGCGCCGAAGTCATCGTGATGGTGCCGAAGTACGCCACAATTAAAGACGAGTACAAGGCGCAGATGGAGCACTTCTCGGACTTTTACGTGAGCCTGGGTTGGCGCAACGAGTACTGCGGTCTCGCGAAGCTCGAGCGCGACGGCGTCACCTATATGTTCGTTGACAACGAGCGCTACTTTGCGCGCGACTATCCGTACGGCTTCTTTGACGACGGCGAGCGCTTCGCGTTTTTCTCCAAAGCCATCACCGAGAGCCTGCAGCACCTGCCGGCCGGCTTTGAGTGCGACATCCTGCACTGCAACGACTGGCAGACCGCGCTGGCGCCCGTGTTCTTGCGCGAGTTCTACCAGGGCCTGCCGCTGTACGACCGCGTTAAGACCGTGTTCTCGATCCACAACGTGGCGTTCCAGGGCCAGTTTAGCGACACCGTGATGGAGGACATCCTGGGTGTGGCTCATATTCCCGCGGCAGCTACGCAGCTGCGCTGCGACGCCTGCAGCATCAACTACATGCTGGGTGCGCTGCACTATGCCGACGCCATCACCACGGTGAGCCCCACCTATGCCAACGAGATTCAGACGCCCGAGTTTGGCGAGGGCCTGGACGGCGTGCTACGCGAGCGTTCCTACGCGCTGCAAGGCATTTTGAATGGCATCGACGTCGCAGGCTTTGACCCGGCGACCGACAAGCGCATTGCCGCCAACTACACGGTTGATGACCGCTCCGGCAAGGCCGTGTGCAAGGCCAAGCTGCAGGAAGAGCTGGGGCTCGAGGTTCGCGACGACCGTCCGCTCATGGTGATGGTCACGCGCCTGACGCGCCAGAAGGGCATGGACCTGGTCATGTACGCGCTCGACCGCATCCTGGCCGGCGGCGTTCAGGTGGCCGTGCTGGGCACCGGCGACCGCGACTACGAGGATGGCCTGCGCTACTTCCAGGACAAGTACCCCGGCACCATGGCCGCGCGCATCGAGTTTGACCCGGCGCTGTCGCAGCGTATGTACGCCGCCGCCGACATGTTCCTGATGCCTTCGAAGTTTGAGCCCTGCGGCCTGTCGCAGCTCATCGCCATGCGCTACGGCACCCTGCCCATCGTGCGCGAGACCGGTGGCCTGAAGGACACCGTGATCCCGTATAACGAGTTTACCGGCGAGGGCACGGGCTTCTCGTTTAGCAACTTTAACGGCGACGAGATGGGTGACGCAGTGTTCCGCGCGGCGCGCCTGTTCTGGGATAACCGTGAGGCATGGAACAAGCTGGTCACGCAGGCCATGAGCCAGGACTTTAGCTGGACGCGCTCGGCCGACAAGTATCTGGACCTGTACTTCTTTATGCATCCGGAGATTGAGCGCCCGGCGGCTGTGACTGAAGTTGCAGCTGTCGATGAGCCCGCTGCCGCTGAGGCCGAGCCTGCGGCGACCGTTAAGGAGCCCGCAGCCGCTGAGGAGCCCAAGGCCGAGGAGAAGCCGGCGGCCAAGGCCGAAGTTAAGCCCGACGCCAAGCCTGCCGCCAAGAAGACGACGGCGCGCAAGACGACGGCTAAGAAGGCCACGACCACGAAGGCCGCTGCTAGCAAGACTAGCGCCGCTAAGGCAACTACTGTCAAGGCATCGACTACGCGCAAGCGTACGACCGCCGCTGCCAAGAAAGCTGCCGAGGCCGAGGTCGCTCCCGAGGTAAATGCTGAGATCGGAAGAGCACACGTCTGAACTCCAGTCACTGACCAATCTCGT